>CAIOJS010000056.1 GCA_903858655.1 uncultured bacterium
AAAAACGTGGGGCTTTGTCCGGTGTTTATTGTTAATTCAAAAGCGTGGCTTTTTGTGGATGAGGTGGAGGTGGAGTAGAGGGATTAAGATGATTAGGGAAATTGAGGTGATTAAGTTTAGTAATGTGAATTATCAGGTAAACAATGACAACAAATGACCATTAATGACCACAAATGACTATCAATGACCCTTTACTTCAACCCCTTCACATTCGGTGCTCCTGCAATAAAATCCTTCAGATAAAACGGCTCGAAATAAGCCGTGTTTTCAAACTCGCCATTGTTATATTTTTCGAGCGCTTGCTGAATCATGTTTTGGGCAGAGAGGAAAACCTCATCTATAAATGTAATAGAGGGCATGCCTTCGAATAGCGTCTTGCATTTTTCGGCACCATCGCCAAAGCAACAGAGTGTGTAATCTTGTAAATATTCGGAAAATGATTCGGAAGTAATAATTTCGGCAGCAGTGGGTTTAAGTTCGTTTAAATTTAAGTCGAACAAAGCATAATACACCTCCATCCTTCGAGCATCTATCATGGGGCAGAGTAAAGTTTTGGCGTCGAAGTCATGGTCGAGATGCAGCACGCCTTGTGCCAACGAAAACAAGGTATTCACCGAGAGCAAAGGCTTGTTCAGCGCATAACAAATACCTTTGGCTGTCGAAACGCCTATGCGCAAGCCTGTGTAAGACCCTGGACCTTTGCTAACCGCCACCGCATCGAGCTTATGTATTTGCAATCCCGCTTCAGCCAAAACCTCCTGAATAAAAACCGTAATCATTTCCGCATGCGAATTCTCGCGCTGCGTTTCTTTAAGAGCAAGCAGCCTATCATTATCCGATAAAGCCACCGAACACGTCTTTGTTGCCGTTTCTAAATGAAGAATGATTGCCACTAAAAAATGTTCTTACTTTTTTTCCAAGAAGAGCTCCTTCTTATCCACCTTTTTCACCACCGAATTATCCTTCAGACTTTTGCTGATGGCATTATACGGTGCTGTAACAATTTCATCGCTTTCGGTGATGCCAGTCTTGATTTGGATATACATATTATCTTGTATGCCGGTTTTGACCTTAACCATTTTCACTTTGCCGTCATTATACACAAATACATACTCTTGCGGAGCCTTATGCTCTTTCTTAGTGTCGGCTTGCTTTGCCTCATCCGTTTGAGGTTTCTCGTCCTTCGTTTTGGCAGCCGCTTTGGCAGCCGAATCTTCCCGAACCGTCACAGCTTGAATGGGGATCGAAAGCATATTCACCACTGTTTCGGTTTGCACATCCACCGTTGCCGACATACCCGGACGGAAAGGCGATGAATTGGGACGTTTGGCATCCAACAAATCCAAATAGGTTTCGCGCAGGATGCGGATCTTAACATTAAAATTCGTAACTTGGTCGGTGGTCAAACCTGTCACATCCGCCGAATTGGCAATTTCAGTAACGATACCTTTAAACTTCCGATTGAGATACGCATCCACATCTATAAGCGCCGTATCACCAAGTTTCACGCGAACAATATCATTCTCATTCACACTCACATTCACTTCCATTTCATTCAAATCGGCAATGCGCATAATTTCAGTTCCGGCAAATTGGGTAGTACCCACAACGCGTTCGCCTTGTTCGATACTCAGTTTGGAGATAGTGCCATCCACAGGCGCAAAGATATTGGTCTTCGATAGATTGGTGGCGGCTTCCTTCACTGTGGCATTCGTGCTTTGAACATTATATTGAGACGCTTTATAGGATTGCTCCGCAGCCGTAACTTCTTCTTTAGCGACTTCATACGCTGATTTCGCAGCATCATATTCCGATTGCGAAATAACCGTTTGTTTCCACAAACTCTCGTTGCGATCGAAACTTGATTTTGCATTGATGTATTGCGCATTCACTTGCGCCAAACGCGCTTTGGCATTGGCTTCATTGGCTTTTTGCGAATTCAATGCCGCCTGCATCTGTTCGTAATTCGATTCGTAAATGTCAGGTTTAATCTTTGCCAACAAATCGCCTTTCTTCACTTTGTCGCCTTCCTTCACCAACAATTCCACTACTTCACCCGACACATCAGGCGAAATCTTAACTTCCACTTCGGGCTGTATCTTTCCGCTAGCAGAAACCGTCTCGATGATGGTTCGTTTGACTGCTTTCTCTACAGCAACTTCAATAGTTTCTCTTTTGCCTATGCATCCTGTTTTTTTGCCAACAGCAAGTAGTATTACTAAAACAATTACGCCTATGATGGAATAACGTATGATTTTTTTCTTTTTCATAAAATATATTTCTTACAATTATTAATTCAGTTTAAGAGGTTTTCCTTGATAGAAATCAAGCACTTTGATGCGAAAAACATACTCATATTTCGCTTGCAAAAGCTCCGACTGGGCTTTTACCAGTTTGTTTTTTGCATCATTATAATCTATGGAATTGAGCATACCCACATTGAATTTCTGTTCGGTATATCCAAAAGATTCCGTGAGTGCATCCACCGATTTGGTGCCGGCATTATATCTGTTTAAAGCAGCTTTCGCATCGGCATAAGCCTGTTGTATCGTTTTAAATAAGAGGTTTTGGGTGTTCTGCAAACTTAATTGTGCACTGTTCAATTGAACTTTAGAACTGCCAATCGCGGTTTGCGTTTGCCATTTATTGAAAATCGGAACATTCAAATACAAGCCTATAGATTTATTTTGATTCTTATCCAGCTGATCCCAAAATTTTGTTTTAGTGTAATTATAATCGAAGGTTGGGCTGTAAACATTTTCACCTGAAGCCGTATATCCTATCAATTGTTGGCCGGAAATAGTATAACCTTGCAATGATTGACTTGCACCACTATAACCTGAACCATACGAACTATTTAAGGTAAGAGATGGACTAAACATACCGCGCGAGATTGCCAATCCTTTCTTTGCAATTTGCACTTTCAATTGCGCACTTTTAATTTCGGGTTGAATGCCCAATGCCTTGGCATAAATCTCATCCACTTGTTGCATCAAAGAAGATGCATCGGGCAAAATCAAAGCAGGTTTCACTATGTCAAATCCTGTGGTGTTTTGTAAATCCAACAATTGCGCCAAGGTCAAATATGCCATATCCAATTGATTCTGTGCATTCACTTTTTGTAACTCATCGGATGCTTCTTGAGCTTGAATCGTAAGTAAATTGCCTTTTGCTATGGTTTTTGCGTCAAAAAGCTTTTGGGTTCGCGCCACTTGTTGATGCGTAATTTCTAACTGATTCTTGGCGATTTCCAACAGTTCTATATTATACAGCACTTGCAGATAGGCAGTTGCAATAGTCAACGAAATGTCATTCTTTATTTTATCCAAATCATATTTGCTCGCCAAAAACTCAATTTGTTTTTGTTTCAAACCATTCAACAATTGAAGCCCATTGAACAAGGTAACATTCGCGCTCAAATAAAAATTATCCGATTGTACCGTTTTTGAGGCAAACTGATTGGTGTACATATCCACCGTTTGCCCATTGTTATAAACAAGTGAGGCGCTTCCGTTCACCGAAGGAAACAAAGCCGCAATACTCTGATGATATTGAAGTTTCGACAACACAGTGCTCAACTGCTGTTGCTTAATCTGTATGTTATTGTTCAAAGCATACGTGATGCATTCATCCAAGGTCCAGACTTTCTGTGCAGAAACTGTGCCTTGGCAAAAAACAATAATGACTAAAAATAAAAATATAACTCGTTTCATGATTTCAAAATAATTGACAAAGATAATTCGTTTACTATTGATAAATGTAAAAAATATGCGATTTCTTTTTATTAAAAGCAAAATAACGGAAATTGTGCGTATTTTTGTATGTTTATTTAATATATTTAATAAAGACACATGAAAATAAAAACTGCGCTCCTCTCAACTATACTATTTTTTACTAGCTTATTTGCCGTTTCGGGGCAGCAAAAATCCGTAGCAGACAGCTTGGATATTATCAATTACAACGTCAATGTCAACCTAGTACATCTGGCAACGCATCGCATCTCGGGTAATACCATTTTGAAAATAACCCCAAAAGTAAACAACTTAAATCTAATCAAACTCGATTTGTTAAAACTTCCGCCCGATTCAATTTTTTTGGGAACAACAAAAATAAATTCTTTCACCTACAATGACACCTTGATTCGGATAAACCTGCCAAGTCCATTAAATTTGAATGACACGGCTTTGCTCACCGTTTTCTATCAAGGAAGCCCCGTCATTGATGGCTCGGGATGGGGTGGATTTTATTTCACCAGCGACAGCAGTTTTGCTTATAACTTAGGTGTTGGCTTTCAGGCAGTACCCCATAGCTATGGCAGGGTGTGGTATCCTTGCATTGATGATTTCACCGAGCGCGCTACCTTCGATTGTCATATCACCGTGAAAAGTGATAAAAAAGCCGTTTGTGGCGGCACCTTGATGTCTGTGGTTGATAATGGAGATAACACTAAGACCTTTTATTGGAAAATTCATGCGTCCATTCCTTCCTATCTTGCTTCAGTTGCCATTGGCGATTATGTCCCCGTCACAGACACCTTTAATTCCATGACGGGGCATATACCCATCAATATCTATGTCCGTCCGTCTGATACTACCAATGCAAAGAGTTCCTTCATCAATTTGAAACAAATACTCGCCATCTACGAAAACCGCTTTGGTCCTTTCCGTTGGGAACGAGTCGGCTATGTCGGCGTCCCTTTCAACAGTGGTGCTATGGAACATGCGACCAACATCGCTTATCCTCTTTTCTGCATCAATGGCACTTTATCCTACGAAAACTTATATGCCCACGAATTGTCCCATCATTGGTTTGGCGATTTGGCTACCTGCTCCACTGCTTTCGACATGTGGATTAACGAAGGTTGGGCAAGCTATTGCGAATCTATGTATAAAGAAATCCTTTACGGAAAGGCATCCTATAAAACCAATGTCCGTACCAATCACCTCAAAGTGATTCAAACCTCCCACATCGTGGATAGCGGCTATCGCGCAGTCTATGGCATCCCGAGCCAGTTCACCTATTCCACCACCGTATATGATAAAGGTGCCGACGTGGTCCACACTCTCCGAAACTATATCGGCGACAGCTTATTCTTCAATACGGTAAAAGCCATGTTGAATACTTATGCTTTCAACAATATTTCATCTGTAGAGATGCGCGACTTTATGAGCAGCTACACCGGCATCAATCTAACCGATTTCTTCGATGCATGGATTTTCAACCCGGGCTTTCCCCATTTCGCTGTTGATTCCTTTAAAATCACTGCCACCACGCCACAAATAAAAGTACGTGTTTGGGTGCAACAAAGACTCAATCATGCCCCTGCTTTTGCCAATTCCAATCGCATCGAAATGACCTTCGGAAAAAACTCTTGGCAGTTTTTTACCGACACCATTCAATTCTCAGGTCAATTTGCCACCAAAGAATTCACCCTGCCTTTTGTCCCCGATTTTGTGATGATGGACTACAACGAAAAAACCTCCGATGCCACCACCGACATGGCAAAGGTGATTAAGAACACAGGCGTTCAATCCCTCCCCGCTTCTTTAGCCCTCATTGATGTCTCCGCCGTTCCCGATTCCGCTTTGGTGCGTATTGAACACAATTGGGTGGCTCCTGATCCCTTGAAAGCACCGAATCCTGATATCAAACGACTTTCCGACTATCATTATTGGAAAGTGGACGGCATCTTCCCTGCAACATTTTTCAGCAAAGGCAGATTCAAATATAGCCGCGTAGTGAATACAACTTCAGGGAATCTCGACAACATTTTATTGCCCTCCACCTTGTCTGTTGATTCACTTTTATTATTGTATCGCAAATCCACTGCTTACGATTGGGCAATAGTTCCTTTCACCAAAGCGGGTACAACGAGCACAGGCTACCTCATTGTGGACACCTTGCGTAAAGGTGAATACACCTTCGCAGTCGGCAAACCCTATCATGCCGGCATTAATAAAATTCCCGAACCCGTCGTGCCCTGGAATGTTTATCCGAACCCATCCAATAACTCTTTCACATTTTCGTTTAATAATATGGATAAAGCAATCATAAAAATCTATGATTCCACAGGCAAACAAGTGGAAACACTTAAGGCTGGCAACCACAATTCCAATGTTATATGGAACACCAAACACTTTACGTCTGGGAGCTATTTGGCGGTGCTTGTTTCCGAAAACAATACCATTCTTGGTGATAAAAAACTCGTCCTAATAAAATAACTCGGTGCCATGAGGTTTCTTTTTACTTGTTTGTTCAATCTGTTCGTGTTGAGTCCGATATTTGCTCAAACCAAATATCTCATCAAACCCGAGAATGCTGATTGCCAAAAAGCCATCGAAATCAAAGACACCCTCTTCGGACCCACCAATGCACCCTCGGGCTTTGGAAGCGTGATGGAAGTTTCGGGCGATAAAAACAGCCTCTATAGCTTCGAGCAAGAACACAACACCGTATGGTATTTCTTCAGAGTAAAAAACGATTGCCTGTTGGAGCTTGACATCATCCCCATCAACAAAAATGATGACTACGACTTTGTCCTCTATAAATATAATGGTAAAACATTCTTTTCTGACATCACCGACCATAAAATCCAACCCGTACGCACCTGCATTTCGCGCAACGATAAGCAAAACGGCTCCATCACAGGCTTATCAAAAACCGCTACCGACGAATTCATCCATTCCGGTCCCGGGGCTTCTTTCAGCAAAGCCATTGATGTGCGCAAAAACGAAGTCTATTATTTGTGTCTTGACAATGTTTATCCCAACGGCAACGGTCACACGGTCGTGTTGCACTATTCAGGCTGCAGAAAAGTGGAATCCGTAGTCCCAAAAAAGACAAACACCCAAACGCCCATCAAAACCACTGCCACCCCCACGCCAACTGCTTCCCTCACCATCACTGCTGTGGACAAAGACACTCAAGCATCCATCAAAGCCAACCTAAAGATATATCCTAAAACCAAAGCCGAAGCCCCTGCCGTCTTGGTGTTCGACAGTCTGCCGTCCTGCGTTGCCACTTTGCCCACCAATGCGTCTTATGTAGTAAAAAGTGAAGCCAACAACTATTTCGATAACACGCAAAGCTTCACATTGGTGGGCACAGGCGCCACCATTCCGGTGAAAATGGAGATGAGTCGCATCAAAGTGGGACAAAACATAGTGTTCGAAAACATATTGTTTTATTCCGGGCGAGACATCTTTCTGCCCGAATCCCATGCGCCCTTAGACGTGATAGCCTCCACCATGAAACGCTACCCCACTTTGAAAATAGAAATACAAGGTCATGTCAATTGCCCCTCTTCTGTACCGAATTGCGATGAATTAGAAGACGGCAACATGCAATTGTCCGTTGATCGTGCCAAAGCCGTTAAAAATTACCTCGAAAAACAAAACATCGCCGCCAATCGGATGACCTTTAAAGGTTTTGGCTCATCAAAAATGATATATCCCAATGCCCGCAGTGAAGAACAGATGCAGAAAAACCGTCGTGTGGAGATTATTATTAAAGGTGTGGAGTAAATGGATTGGACTCCATCATCAAAATAAGAGAAAATGAAGCCTTTTTTCTGAGTACTTTGGGCGATTTATAGGTATCAGAAAGTATTAGAGAGTTTACTGAAGTTTTTGTACTAATAATTGAATGTAGTCCTAGTGTCACTAAGGATAAATGATGTAATTTAGAAATGGATATGCACTATTTAGATAACGATATGTACTATTCAAAAAGAGATATATACTATTTAATAAGTAATATGTACTATAATATAAATGATATACACTATTTAGTGAAGAATATGTTCTTATTTGAAGAAGATATATACTATTTAGGGAACGATATTTTGAATTTATAGGTGAATATAGAATAGGTAGATAATGGTAGGTAGATTTCTGATTAGTATTATTGATTATTTGTAGAGGATATATCTAACATAAAAGAAAATCAGTATATCTATAAAATAGTTGCATTTATATTTATCAAAATAAAGTATTGTAAATGTGTTTGTAGGGAAGATTGTTTTGAAAATGTTTTAGTTTTTTTTTATTTGGTGTGTTTTATATTTGATTTCTTAGTAATTTTGTGGTGTTGTAAATGTAATTATTAATTAAATAATAGATACAGCTATGAATATGAGAACTATTTATGTAGGTAGTTATTCGAGAGCAATACAGCTTATTTTTGATACATATAAGGCAGAAATTATTGCTTATAATAGAGAGTTTGACGATCCATTTGAGATGGGTGTTTGGGAGCCGTTGATTGCTTCGGTGGAGCATGTGGTGGATACGTTGAGTTTGAAGAAGGAAAATAAAGCAGATACGAAGTCGAGGAATGAAGCAATGCATGGTTTGTTGCCGCTTTTGGAGGAATTGGGATATAAAGTAAAAGCTTGTAAAAGAGCCGGTATGATTACAGATAGTTTGGCTTCGTTTGGGTTGACGGCGTTTCGGAATAGTATTCATTGGAAGCAGATTGATGCTTTTCATTTAGCGTATGGAGTTACTATTGGAAAGGTGAATGATAATAAGACAGCGCTTATAAATAAAGGGTTTACGCTTGATAAGATAAATCGGTTGACGATGGGTCATGATAATGCGTGTGGGTTGCAGGATGTGAAGGCTGTGTTGAAGAATGATATCAGGATGTTGAGTCAGGGGAATCGGGCTATGTTTACGGCTTGTTTGGAGGTTGATGGGCAGGTATTGGAGGTTTTAAGGTCTTATGCAAAGGCGCATGGGGATGAGCATTTGTTGCGGAAGGCTACGAGACGGGCTGTGATGAGTAGTATTAGACCCACACCGGTGAAGAAGCCGCGGATACGGACGTTGAAGCCAGGACGTGATCTCGTTTTGCGAACGGGGATGAATAAGAGGAATGTGTTGCAGGTGATGTTGCTGACGAATGCGGAGGTTAGGATAGGTTTGGTGGAGTTGAAAACGGATGAATTGGAGTTGGGGACGGAGTTGACTTATAATGTGTTGATGAGTTTAAAGACGAGCGATATGTTGGGGAGCGGACGGTATGTTAAGTTGCGGAATATGGATTTGAGTCGGAAGGTAAAGGTTAGGGTTTGGGAGGTTAAGGTGGTGGGGAGGTGATGAAAGATCCAAATACCAAATACCAAGATCCAAGATTTTACCGCTATTAGGTATTTTGAAAAAGTAAATTATTAATTAGACATTTAATGCAAATTTTTTAATATGCCTAGGAGATTAATGTGGGTAATTAGGTTAATCGGTTAATTAATGAGGAATGAAAAATTAAAAGTGAAAACTGAAAAATATTTTGAAGTTTTGTTTGGTTGTTAGAGTTAAATAGCGAAGAAAGAAACCTTTATCCCGACATATCAATCGAAGCTACCTATATTAAGCCTTTGCCTATTCAGACAAGCAGACTTACAGGGTTTTAAAGAAGGTTAGAAGGTTGGAGGGATGTATGTATCTGCCTTTCTATTAAGGTTGAAAATTGAAGAAGGTTTTTTTGTTTCGGATTGATGTAGATGGGGGAAATCTGCTAGATTTTGGAAATCTAGCAGATTAATGGACATGAATTATATAAAGTACGTGAGGGGTTTTATCTCATAAAATATAATAGGAAGAGAAGGTTGGAGAGGTAGGGTGTACTCCTATTCTATTAAGGTTTAAAAGTGAGAGAAGGTTTTTCTGAGTCTGTTGTATATGATGAGGTAAAGAACTAATAAAAGTTTGCTTAAAAGTCCAAGGGATAGCCCGTTGGCACGCGCGCAAGGGATTGGAGAGGAAAGCCCACAGCGCCGTTTTTCAGGCGCGAGGACTTGGAACGGAAAGCCCGACCCGAC
>CAIOJS010000057.1 GCA_903858655.1 uncultured bacterium
ATGCAATCAAATTTGTTTAATTTAGCTTTGGAATATATAGGTCAACCTGCAAAAATGAGCCTTTTCTTTTCTCAACAATATTTTCAAGAACATAGGTCATCAGCTTCCGAACATGTAGGCACCCTCACAGGCACGGCTTTCCGCGGACATACTATTGTTCCCGAACCCGAAGTGTTAGTTCATGTGGTGGATGGCAACATCGCTGATGTTTATACCAAAGCTGATGGCACTTTTCGCACCCAACACCTGAAAGATGGATTTTATAAAGTGCAATTCACCAAAGCAGGCTTCGTAATGCAGGAAATCACCGTCGAAATCAAAAACAATGAGGACACCCTCGCCGATGTTATGATGGAATTGAACACTCAAGAAGTCTCCTAAGATATCAGATATTCGTAAAAGAAAAAGGCTTGCCATCACTGACAAGCCTTTTTTTTATGGTTATATTGTTGAATTATTCTATTGTTTTCTTCTTAGTGCTCTCCGCCCTGTCCCGTATCGAACCTGTCCCGCACACGAACCATCGGTAGTGTCGGGATTCGTAGTGGTTGCAAGCCTTGGTATTTGGTATTTGGAACTTGGGTCTTAACCTTGCCCCTACACCGCTCCCCCCGGCAACAGCGGATTCACAAACACGCGCAGTTGCAGTTCGCGGTCCAATAGCAATAAGCCTTGTCCTTTGCCTTCCACAATTTTTAGTTGCTCCAAAATTGCGGTAGCGTTGGCTTCTTCTTCCACTTGCTCCTTCAGGAACCATTGCAATCTGTTGTTGGTCGTATGGTCTTTTTCTTGTATGGCTACGTCCATCAAATTGTTGATAAGCCCTGTCACCATTTGTTCGTGAGCCAACACGGCTTCAAACACGTGGATAGGACTTTCCCAATCCGCATTAGGTTGTGCAATAGCACTGAGGTTTGTATTGCCGCCACGTTCGTTCACATAATTAAAAAACAACAAGGCGTGAGCGGCTTCTTCTTGTGTTTGTATGAACATCCAATGAGCAAAGCCCGGAAGGTTTTTCCTGACGAAATATGCCGACATGGATAAATAAAGGTACGATGAGTAAAACTCAGCATTGACTTGTTCGTTCAATGCTTCTTCCATTTTTGTTGTTATCATGATTTATATTTTAGATTTATGATTTGAGATTTAAGAACTTCAAAGGAAAAAACCACTAAGGCTCCCGACCTGCGGTACGGGACAGGACTAAGAACACAAAGTTTCACTAAGAGTTTATGCTCGGAACCTATAACAATTTAGCAATATAACAATCCAACACTTTAACCAACCAACTTAATCAACTTAATTAACCCAATCAACTTAATCAACCTAATTAACTCAATTGACCCAATCAACTTAATCAACTTAATCAACTCAATTAACCCATCTACCCCTTCAACGCATTCACCCCACTCACGATCTCGATGATTTCGCGTGTGATGGAAGCCTGACGGGCTTTGTTGTAAGATAGGCGTAAGGATTTGAGCAAATCGTCGGCATTGTCTGAAGCTTTTTGCATCGCCGACATACGCGCACCTTGTTCGGATGCCCACGAGTCAAGAAGGGCTTTATATATTTGAATCTTCAAGGATTTCGGAACCAAATCTGTCAATATCTCTTCCTTGGCAGGTTCAAAAATATAATCTGCGGTTTTCTTTGTCGTAGTTTCTTTGCCTGGTAGTTTAGCTATAGGTAGAAATTGTTCAACGGTCAATATCTGCGTTACGGCGTTTTTGAATTGATTATAAACGATTTCAATTCTATCATAAGCGCCGCTGGCATATAAATCCATAAGTTTCAAAGCCAGTTGGCTTGCTTTTTCGTAAGAAAGTCCATCGAAAATACTATCGTGAACTTCCATGATATTCGCTTTACGTTTGCCAAAAAACTCGGTAGCTTTTTTGCCAATAGTAATCATGTCAAGGTTGCCGCCATCATTCAATTCTTTATTATGTGTATTGATATGGGAAACGGCTGCCTTTAGCACATTTGAATTGAAGGCTCCGCACAAACCGCGATTGGACGTGATGACCACCATAAGGGTTTTCTTCACTTTGCGTGTTTTGAAATACACCACGTCATCGCTCACGTCGGCGCTCGAGCTGATGTTTGCCAATAGTTCGTTCAATTTATTCGCATACGGGCGCAGCTTGATGATAGCGCTCTGCGCCCGGCGCAGCTTAGCGGCAGACACCATTTTCATCGCGCTTGTAACCTGCTTGGTTGTGTTAACCGAGGCTATTCGTATGCGTACTTCTTTTAATCCGGCCATGCAACAATTTATTTAATCGTTAAAACCCCTTTGGGGATTCCTTTGAGAATATTATTTTTCGTATTTAGCTGCTATATCTTTTGCCACTTTTTCCATCTGTGCCGTCATTTCGTCGGTCAGAACGCCCTTGCGCAAATTATCTAACAGTTCTTTATTATAAACATCAAGATGAGCCAAATATTCGTCTTGGAAATTGATGATATTTTTCACAGGAACTTTTTGCAGCAAGCCTTTGGTTCCGCAATAAATAATAGCAATTTGGTGCTCCACCAACATAGGTGAATATTGTGGTTGTTTCAAGATTTCAACATTACGTGCCCCTTTGTCCAAAACAGCTTTGGTAGCAGCATCCAAGTCGGAACCAAATTTCGAGAACGATTCCAATTCGCGATATTGCGCTTGGTCGAGCTTCAAAGTACCGGCGATTTTCTTCATCGGTTTAATCTGAGCGCTACCTCCAACGCGGGATACAGAAATACCTACGTTGATAGCAGGGCGGATACCTGAGTTGAACAAAGTGGTTTCTAAAAATATCTGACCATCGGTGATAGAAATAACGTTAGTAGGAATATATGCCGAAACGTCACCTGCTTGGGTTTCGATGATAGGCAAAGCGGTTAACGAACCTCCACCTTTCACCAAATGTCTGATAGATTCGGGCAAATCGTTCATCTTTTTCGCGATAGTATCCGAAGTGATAACGCGAGCAGCACGTTCCAATAAACGTGAGTGAAGATAAAACACATCGCCTGGATAAGCTTCGCGTCCCGGTGGACGACGGAGTAATAAAGAAACTTCGCGATAAGCAACAGCTTGTTTTGACAAATCGTCGAACACAATCAAAGCAGGACGACCCGTGTCGCGGAAAAATTCGCCAATCGCAGCACCGGCGAAAGGAGCAAAGAATTGCATAGCTGCTGGGTCGGAAGCAGTAGCTGCTACCACAACAGTATAAGGCAATGCGCCTTTATCTTCAAATGTTTTTACGGTGTTCGCAATAGAAGAACCTTTTTGACCAATGGCTACATAGATACAAAAAACAGGTTCGCCTCTTTCATAAAATGATTTTTGATTGATGATGGTATCAACGGCAATAGCTGTTTTCCCTGTTTGACGGTCGCCAATAATCAACTCACGTTGTCCGCGTCCGATTGGAATCATAGCATCAATAGGCTTAATACCTGTTTGCAAAGGTTGATTCACGGGTTGACGGAAGATAACGCCCGGAGCTTTACGTTCCAAAGGCATATCATACACCTGACCTTGAATTGGACCTTTACCATCTATGGGTTCACCGATGGTATTGATGACACGACCTAACATGCCTTCGCCAACAGCGATAGAAGCAATCTTACGAGTACGTTTCACGATATCACCTTCGATGATGTTATCGGATTCGCCCATCATCACGACGCCCACATTATCTTCTTCCAGATTGAGCACAACGCCCATAACACCTGTTTTCTCAAATTCTACTAATTCGCCTGACCCTACATTGTTCAGACCAAAGATACGAGCAATTCCATCGCCTACCTGAAGCACACTTCCGACTTCTTCGAGTTCAGCTTCATATTTGAATCCCGCCAGTTGTTGACGTAAAATAGCGGAGACTTCTCCTGGTTTTATTTCTGCCATTATTGTTTAAATTAAAATTTTGGTTCGTAAAAATTTATATTATATTCTTTCTTCAAACGATTGATATTTTTCCGGATGGACGCGTCATACTGTTTGTCTTCAACCGAAAGCACAAACCCACCAACGAGGTTCTTGTTCACAATTTGCACCAAATCAATATTGGCATGCAACTGCTCAACCAAGATGCGTTTCAAATGTGCAATCACGCTGTCCGCAGGCTTTTCTGCTGTTTTGAAATATACCGTTTTGATGTTATGTTTATCTTTATACATAGTGATAAACGATTCGGCAATTTCGTTCACGGCAACTTCGCGTCTTTTTTTGATGATAATTTCTAAAAAGCGAAACGACATGATATTAAAACTATCGGCAAACAAAGCTTTAAAAATGGATGTTTTTTTATCCTGATTTATTATAGGGCTTTGCAGTAATAGTCGGAAATCTCTGTTCGAAGCGCATACATTGTGCAATACCTCCATATCGGTATAAACAAGCTCAAGAACATTTTGTTCTACCGATAAATCAAACAAAGCTTTTGCATAACGAATCGCAATTCTTCCTACTTTCATGTAATATTTCTTTTAATTGAAGTTGATATTACTTAAAAACTTCTCGATCAGCTGATCTTGCTTGTCGTCTTTCACAAGTTGTTCTTGTATCAGTTTTTCGGCAATTTCGATTGACAACACTGCGATTTGATTCTTCAATTCGGTCAAAGCTTGCATTTTTTCGTAGTGAATGCTTTCTTTAGCCGATTCTACGATACGATTCGCTTCTTCGCTAGCTTTAACGCGTGCTTCTTCGATAAGTTTTTCGCGAACCATGCGTGCATCACGCAACATGGCATCGCGTTCTTCTTTCGCTTCTTTCAGCAATTCTTCATTGCTGAATTTTAAATGCTTCATTTCTTCACGAGCTTTTTCAGCTTGATTCAACGCTTCATCTATCTTTGATTCGCGTTCGTGAAGCATTTTCATGATGGGCTTCCAAGCATATCTTCCAAGTATCAAAACAAGGAAAAGGAATGAAAGCGTCATCCAAAATATAAGTCCTATTCCGGGAGTTACGAGTTCCATATATATAATGTATTAATAATTCATACTAAAAATTCTTTATCCTTCAACCAACCGTTGAAGGATAAAGAATTTGTGTTTGCTGCTAGATGAAAAGAATAAGCAGACAAACAACAATTGCAAAAAAAGCAACACCTTCGATAAGGGCGGCGGCAACGATCATATTCGACCGAATATCGCCAACAGCTTCGGGCTGTCTGCCTATTGATTCCATGGCGCCTTTACCGATGTTACCAATACCCAAACCTGCTCCAATGGCTGCAATACCTGCACCTATACCGGCTCCCATTTTTGCAATAGGGGCAAAGTCGGCGGCTGCTTGTAATAAAACTGACATAATTGACATAATTTTAATTTTTAGTTAGTATATATTTGTTTGTTAATGTGCTGCTTCGTGATGTTCGGCAGATGCCATACCAAAATATAAGGCGGACAGTAAGGTGAACACATACGCCTGTATAAATGCGACCAAAAGTTCGAGTAATCCCATAAAGATATAGAAGAAAACCGATACGATGGAAAAACCATAACCTGCGCCCGTGCTGATGGCTCCGAAAATAAATATCAGACTGATGAATCCCAACCCAATGATATGCCCTGCAGTGATGTTGGCAAAGAGACGGACCATCAATACAAAAGGCTTTGTAATAACACCGATAACTTCCACCAAAGGCATCAAGGGAATTGGAATCTTCAACCACCAAGGAACGCCGGGCGCATTATAAAGTTCTTTCCAATAATGTTTGTTGCCGCTAAATGTTGTTATAACAAAAGTGAATAATGCCATGACCATAGTAACGGCTATGTTTCCGGTTAGGTTTGCTCCACCCGGGAAGAATGGAATCAATCCCAAAAGGTTATTCAGAAATATAAAAAAGAATACGGTCAACAAAAAGGGCATATAGCGTGCATAGCGTTTTTCGCCTATGGATGATTTTGCAATATCGTCACGGATGAATAATATTAAAGGCTCTACCATAGATTGCAATCCTTTTGGAGCCATGTTTTCGCGCTTTTTGTAGCGACGAGCCATGGATAGAAAAATCCAACACAACAAAAAGACACTTATTAATAATGCTAAAACATTTTTTGTTATAGAAAAATCCAAGGGTAAAGCTGCCGCTTCATCTACTACGCCATTGGCGCCCACTTTCACGATTTTTCCTTTGTGCTTTCCTTCCATTTCAAGCTTATATCCTTTGTAGGTTTGTTCGCCATGATGAAATTCGGATGACATAAAACAACTAATTTCGCCTTTATCATATAATATAATAGGTAAAGGAATTGAATATGTCATGCCATCATATTCTGCAATATGCCATTCATGATTATCCACAATGTGTTCAATAATCATTTCTCCGGCATTGAATTTTTCTTTTTTATTTGGCTGAGATTCGCTTTTTATATTTTCAGATACGGCAATA
>CAIOJS010000058.1 GCA_903858655.1 uncultured bacterium
CTTTGTTTAATCTGAACCTCCGTTTAATCAACTTTTATCAAAAGTTCCCAAACTATAGTATTTCATCCGATATTATTTTATAACATCCGATATTATTTTATAACATCCGATATTATTTTATAACTTCTGATATTATTTTATAACTTCTGATATTATTTTATAACTTCCGATATTATTTTATAACATCCGATATTATTTTATAACTTCCGATATTATTTTATAACATCCGATATTATTTTATAACTTCCGACATTATTTTATAACTTCTGATATTATTTTATAACATCCGATATTATAATATAATTCCCGATAATATTTTATTTCTTCCGATAATATTTTATTTCTTCTGATATTATTTTATTTCATCCGATGATATCCTTTTTCTTCCGATATACTGCTTGTTTATCCGACATTATAATATTTCTTGACAAATAAAAAGAAGACGACTTACACGAATGCTTTCGTATAATCCATTATATTAAGTAGTTGAAAATCCAAGTTGTTCAAAGTATTTTTTTTATCAAAATACTTTTTTAAATAAGTGCCTATAATAATCATTAAAAAATTATTCCCTATCCCCATGCTCTTACTAGCCTTCCTCTTCAAATTTCTTCAACTCAAAGGTAGTTCCATCGAGTTCTCCGTAGGTGAAATTATAGAACCAATCGCCCAAATTGATGTAACGCGACGCTTCGCCCACGGGCATATCCATAGGCAAATGCCGATGTCCGAACACAAAAAGGTCTATCGGTTCTCGTTTGATGTGTTCATGGCAATACACCAAAAGGCGCTCCCGTTCGTCCCCTTTATAGATGCTATCGCTGTTGCCGCGCGCCAAACGGCTGCGACGCGAAAAAAACAAACCCAAGCCCAAGGCAAAATTGGGATGCAGGCGGGCATAAAACCATTGACACACCTTGTTGGCAAACACTTTTTTGATAAACTTGTAGCCATAATCGCCCGGACCCACCCCGTCGCCATGCCCTATCATCATGCGCAGCCCATGCATCTGTTTGACCACGGGCGCGCGAAACAGGTCAATGCCCAACTCGCTAGGGAAATAATCGAACATCCACATGTCGTGGTTGCCCGTAAACAGATGTATGCGGATGCCCGCGTCGGTCAGCTCGGCAAGTTTGCCCAACAGGCGCACATAGCCGCGGGGGATGACGGTTCGATATTCAAACCAAAAATCAAACAAATCGCCCAAGATATAAATCTCCGAAGCATCGGCTTTGATAGCATCGAGCCAAGCAATAAAGCGCTTTTCGCGCACCAGGCTTGCCGCGCGATTGGGGATGCCGAAATGGCAATCCGAAACAAAATATATTTTCAAATGTTCCTGTGTCAACTTTTTATTTTAAAATTTATACATCTTATACAGCCGCGTCGAAAGTTCTTCCATGGTGATGCCGCGCTTGATAATCCGCCCGTCGCGGTCAATCAACAGCGCGTGGGGAATCGTTTCCAGCGCGTAGGTCTTCACCACAGGCGACTCCCATTCCAACAAATCGCTCACGTTTATCCACGTGAGTTTGTATTTTCGAATAGCTTCTTCCCATTGTTGGCGATATTTGTCGAGCGAAACGGCATACACCGTGAAGCCCTTGGGTCCATATTTTTTCTGCATCCATTTCAGTGGGTCCAACACCTTTATGCTCGGCAGACTCGATGCCGCCCAAAACAACACCAGCGTAACTCTGCCTTTCAGGGACGATAAAGGCTGCGAAAACCCTCCAACATTCTTCAAAGAAATATCGGGCGCCATCATGCCCGTATCCAACTTGGCTTTGGCTGCCTGCAACTCCTGTTTAAAGGTTTTTATATCGCTTACGCGGATGTGGAGCTCCTCCACATAATCATTTTTCGGATATTGCAACATCAGCGAACTGTCCAACATGGCGTAAAACGCAAAATCGTCACGCTCATTCAGCACCTTTTGTCTGCCGAAAATCTGATACAAAGCAAACAACGAAGCCAAGGAAGTGGGATTTTTTGTGATGAACCCGCGAACAAACCTTTGTTGCTTTTCGTAAAGGATTTGATACAAGGAATCATTTTCTTTTTTTATTTTTTTATAGATAACGCTATCTTGGTGTCTCAATTGATTTATAAACAAGGAATCGGCTGTCTTATAATTCTTGCGTGTAAATTGCGTCAACTCATGCAACAGCTCAGAGCCTTGCGATCCGCTGACGCGATATTCGTTTGCCAATTGCCGACTGTTGCCCGAGATTTCCACCGTTTCGCCTTTGTCCAACAAAAGCGTGATGAAATTATCGTTACTCATTTTGAGCATATAAAAACAAATATCTTTGGGTTTATACCTGAAGCGGAACTCCCCGTTGTCATCAATTTTCATCGAATCCAAAGGTTTCAGGCTATCGGCTTTCATCTGAACCAACACGATTTTTTCTCCATTAGTATTTTTTAATTTACCATGAAGGATAAACGTGTCGCTAGGAGTTTTGCTACGATTGCCGCAAGAAGCTGCCACCAAAACAAGCAGCGCGGCGCATGCCACCAAAAAAGAAAATCTATTTCTATTCATAAAAATTATTCTGTATTGCCAAAAGTATAAACCGTGGGTTGATAGGTCACCACTATCGTGCCCAACCTTTTATCCAATCCCATGATGGGGCAAATGCAAATCAACACGGCATCTTTGCCCGTTTGGGTCATCACCTCGTTCACTGTAGCCAATTGCGACGCCACAGGACCTGCATACACATTGCCTTCGAATTTTTTATTGGTTGATAACGCCACGATGCCATCGGTTTTAATGATGGATATATCCTGCAAATCGGCAGTTTTCACCAATTCGTTCATATAACTATTCACCTGACCAATATTTTCGTGCAAAAGTTCGGAGCGCACCGCCCAAGAAAAAACCCGTGTCAGCGACTCTAAATTTTTTTGAGTGATACTTTTCACGGTGGTGCCTGCTTGCGCCCTAACCTCCGCCAGTTCGGTTTTATGTTTATCTTTCAAATTGTTTATTTTGATGAGGTCGAACACATAAACCCCTGTCGGAATCAAAATCATCAAGCATAGAATGATGATATAAAAGATGGTTCTCGAACTTAATTGTTTCTTTTTTGGTGGTGTTTCTTTTTCTTTTTCCATGATTCAATAACGTATTTAAAATACAAACCTACACATTTTTTCAAAAACATTTAAAAAAAAACGTTCATTGTCACGAATTTTTTTTACTTTTGCACCCGCAATGGTACCATAGCCGAGCGGTTAGGCAGAGGTCTGCAAAACCTCCCACAGCGGTTCGAATCCGCTTGGTACCTCTAAAATGCTTGAAAACAGCAATAAAGAAAAACGCAAAACGAATGCATTACAAAGAAAGGAGTCCACTAGGGCTCCTTTCTTTTTTTTCATCTCTTTCTTCCACCTTTGTTAATTTTGAGGACCGACAAGCTATATTTGTTGGATAGGGTCGCGACTCCGTTAAAAAAACATCTTTTATTGATGATGCATTTCGAGCACAAAAGCACAAAAGAAATGAAATCATAACACGAAAACTCGTAACTTTGTACAAAATTATTAATGAGAAAACTCCAAGGCAAAATCAGCAGCTTCGATGTGGTCCATTTTCATCCACAGGAAACGATTCGTTTGCTCGATTTTGTAGGAGGAGAGAAAAAAGTAAATTATCGTAAACAACAAAAATCAAAATCAGTATTATGAAAAAACTACTATCCATTTCCGCTTTCGTAATCCTTGTCTTACTAGGATTATCATCATGTCATCAACCAAAAAAAGATCAGGGGAATGATGCCTTGCTCGCCCATATTGATTCCACAGTTAAACCGGGAACCGATTTTTTTCAATATGCCAATGGCAAATGGTTTAAGCAAAATCCGATTCCTGCCAGCGAACAAAGCAATGGCATTTGGCAGTTGATACAGGATACTATCAATGCGCAGATTCGTAAAGTATGCGAATCGTCGGCAGCCATAAAAGATGCGCCAAAAGGCAGCAACAAACAAAAGATTGGCGATTTTTTTTTCACGGGGATGGATAGCGTAAATCTGAATAAAAAAGGTTTGGCAGATCTAAAAAGTGATTTCGATGCTATTGATGTATTGAAAGACATACCTGGCATTATAAAAGAAGCAGCGTATATTCACATGGTTGCTAACTCACCTTTGTTTGGATTTTATGTGGCTCAGGATGATAAAAAAAGTAGTAAGATTGCTGTTTTTCTGAGTCAGGGCGGATTGAGTTTACCCGACCGAAATTATTATTTTGATAAGGATGCCCGCGCGGTAACGGTTCGCCAGAAGTTTATCATCCATCTCGAAAATGTTTTTTCACTGATGGGATATGCTGCCGATAAAGCCAAAGCAAGTGCCACAAATTTGATGAAACTCGAAACTTCCCTTGCCCAGGTTTCAAGAAAAAGAGAAGATTTACGCGACCCGTGGAAGAATTATAACAAAATGACGTTTAAACAAGTTAGCGAACTTACTCCTAACATTGATTGGAAATTATTTATGGATGGCGTAGGTTTGCATACTATTGATAGTGTAATTGTAGGTCAGCCCGAATTCCTCAAAGCCTTGAATGGCTATCTGAAGACCTACAGCATTGACCAATGGAAGGATTATTTAAAATATCAATTGGTTAGGGGTGTTGCCCGCTATGTGGATGATAAAACTTATAAGGAGTTTTTCAGCTTTTATTCCTCCACTTTGCGCGGTGTTCAAGAGCCCAAACCTCGTTGGAAACGCGTAGTAGAAGAAACCGATGGCTCCTTGGGAGAACTTATTGGTCAGGTGTATGTGGATGAATATCTGCCCAAAGGAACCAAAGAAAAACTTGTGGAGATTGGCAATGCCATCAAAACTGTGTTTGGTGAGCGCATAAAAGCCCTCGATTGGATGAGCCCCGTTACCAAAGATAAGGCACTTGCCAAACTAAATGCCGTGATTATGAAAGTGGGATATCCCGATAAATGGAAGGATTTAAGTAGTATGCAAATTGACCGCAGCTCGTTTGTTAAAAATGTGATGGCTGCCAACAAATGGGAAACTGCCTATGAGATTGCCAAATACGGCAAGCCTGTTGACCGCACCGAATGGGATATGGAACCGCAAACCTATAATGCATATTACAACCCATCGAACAACGAAATTGTGATACCGGGATGTAATATACTTGTGCCGGGCTATGAAGGCAAACTGGCTGACGATGCGTTGCTTTATTCAATAATTGGCGCCACTTTCGGGCATGAAATGACGCATGGTTTCGACGATCAGGGCTGCAAATATAATGCTCAGGGCAATCTGCAAAACTGGTGGACCACCGAGGATAGTGCTAAATTCTTTGCCAAAACCAAGATGATTGTAAAGCAATTTAATAGTTATATTGCTGTAGATAGTTTGCACATAAATGGTGAACTTACGCAAGGCGAAAACATCGCCGATTTGGGTGGAATAATATTTGCGTATGTGGCTTTTCAAAAAACAGAACAATATAAAAAAAATCAAATGATAGCCGGCTTGAATCCTGCGCAACGTTTTTTCTTGGGATATGCCTTGGCATGGATGGTGAATGAACGCCCTGAAGCTACCGCCAATCAGGTGAAAAGCAACGAACATTCCCCGGCTAAATTCCGTGTAAACGGACCTCTATCTGATATGCCTGAGTTTTATGAAGCTTTCGGCGTGAAACAAGGAGATAAAATGTGGCTACCCGATAGTTTAAGAGTAAGAATCTGGTAAGAGGATAAGATATTTTATACAAAAGGAGGGACGATTTTTTTTGCTCCTCCTTTTTTTTATGCCATTTAAACTTAACCCTTCTTTTATCGAAAGGTTTCTTGAAAACATTCTATTTTGATAAAGAATTAAGTGAGTTCAGAGTGATATTGACTTAGATTGAAATAATAATTTGCTTATTAATGTCGGCATAAGGTGTTTGTCGTACGAGTTAGCAATATTTTACGTTTTATTTCTTGCTATGCTAGGGAGATATCCATAGCAAGAAATCCCCCCCCAATGCATTTTAATTTATTTGGTGATATATGATTTTCAACTCAAGAATCCATGTTGATATAAATCAAGTTCACATTAGGGATTAATTAACTTTTGAAAAAGAACAATAATTCCATATATCTTTTTAAAGTGTTTAATTTTTCTTAAAAATATGTATTAAAAAGTTAAAAACCCTATTCTTAAAGCAAGCTTTTTTATTTTTTGGAAGATTAATATGTCATACTTTTTAATGATTGATGCTGTAAAAAAATTGATTATTAATGTTACAAAAATTGATTTATATCATTCTTACAATGTTGTCAAAATTTAAAGATATCTCCTATAAGTCACATTGACTGTGATTTAAAATTCATAATTCTTCTGTAGCCTTTAAATGCAAAAAAGCACATTTCACTTCCATAAATATTTACGAAAATTGAATCAAAATTCCGAACAATTGAAAGATAATATCGAATAATATACTTTTGCTTTTTAAAATATTAATGCTATTGACAATTCTTTGCATTGAAAGAAAAAATATATTAATCAACAAATAAATCAATTATTAATTTTTATGAAACAACAAATTACACGAAAAGCCCGATATTTAGGGCTTAAACTAACAGTGGTTCTCATTTTTGTCATGCTTATGTGCGGACAAGGCTGGGGACAAACGGCAGGAACTTTGTCGTTTACTCTTAATCCTGTGGCACATACGATTGCAAGTTACCAACCAAAGCATTTAGCTGCTGCTTGGATTGAAAGTGCATCAGGAACATTTATTAAGACGCGGGACAGACTTTCATCTTCGGGTAATGCTTCGAGCCATTTACTCTCTTGGAAAGCAGCATCAGTGCAAAGCGTTACCGATGCAAATGCCGGAGCTACTTTAGCTAATTATACTGCCCCCGTTACTATTACACCATGGACTGGCAACGATTTAACAGGCACCACACCCTATTATTTAGTTCCAGATGGCGATTACAAAGTTTGGTTTGAATTTGCGTGGGACGACCCAGCCGGACCTGCCACGGAGGATTATATTTCGGTTCAATTTACGAAAGGACCAAATCCAGTAACCATTACTCCTGCTAATGTTACTAACTTTACAGGAATATCATTGATATGGACTCCAAGTTTTACCAATACAATTACAACTTCAGCAGTAGCTCCAACAACATATGCTGCAGGAGCCGCAGTAAGTGTCCCTTTTACAATTGGAGGAGGTACTGTATATAATAATAATTTATGGACAGCGCAATTATCTGATGCTTCAGGAAGTTTTGCCAGCCCAGTTACTATAGGATCTTTAACAAGTGCTACCGCTGGAACTGTATCAACGACCTTGCCTGCCGGAACTCCAAGTGGAACAGGCTATAGAATTAGAGTGGTTGGGAGCCAACCTTCAACAATCGGATCTAATAATGGAGCAAATATTACTGTTACAAATGGTATTTCACCAACCTTAACTGCAACAGTAGGAGCGACGGTGGATAATCCATTTGTTGTTACTTTTACAGATGATCCAGCTTGGAGAGCCGCAGTTACAGGAATAAAGATTGGAGGAGTTGCATTAACTTCAGGATACGCGATAGGTGCCGGGACTATTACTTTTACACCTTCGGCTTCTTTACCTATAAGTTTATTACAAAGTTCGGGTTTGAAAAATATTGTTGTAAGTGCTGCTGCATATGGTGATGCAAGTGTAAACCAACAATTAGATGCTGGTGTTTCTTCTAAATTAGGTATTAAAACACAGCCTATTTCTCCTTTAATAAACGGAGCAGTATTTGCTACTCAACCAGCTATTTATATACAAGACCAATATGGAAACACAACCACCAGCACTGCTACTGTGACAGCTGCTGTTGGAACAGGCACCTGGACATTGGGAGGAACAACATTATCAACTGCCATAGTAGGAACTGCAACTTATACCGATTTAACTGCAACCACTGCTATTTTAGGTGGTTCAACAATATTATTTACGTCGCCTGGTTTAACCTCAGTTTCATCGAACACATTTTTTATTCCTTTCCCATTAACTGGTACTTTTAATGTTGGCACCGGTGGCGATTTTACCTCTTTTACACGTCCTGATGGTTTATTCTCTGTAATTAATGCATCCGGCTTATCAGGCAATGTCACAATTAATGTTATCAGTGATATTACTACAGAAAACGGTGCAGTAGCATTAAATCAATGGACAGAAACCGGCGTTGGTGGTTATACGCTAACAGTTCAACCTAGCGGTGGAGTTACGAGAACTTTATCGGGTACGATTGCCGGTCCGTTATTTAATTTCAATGGCGCAGACCGTGTAACCATTAATGGTTTGAATACAGGTGGCAACGCTCTTTTTATTTCAAATTTAAGTACGGCAGCAACTGCTGGGACTTCAACTATACAGTTTATAAATGATGCAACCAATAATACTATCACCAATTGCTCGATACTTGGTTCAACTACTGCATCAACATCAGTTAACGGGGGTAATGTTTTGTTTAATACAGGAACTGTTACCGGTAATGATAATAACACCATCTCCTATTGTAAAATTGGACCTGCCGGAACGAATTTACCTTCAAAAGGCGTTTGTGCTAATGGAAGTACAACTTCTGCAGCAATTGCCAATAGTACTATTAGTATAACCAACTGCGAAATTTATGATTTTTTCCTGACAGGAGGTTGTGCAGGTATTTACGCTTTGACAGGAAATACAGACTGGAGTATTACCAATAATAAAATTTACCAGACTGCAACGAGAACATTTACTGCAGCAGGAACGATGAGTGGAATTTATTTTGTTAATTCAACCTATGGAGACAATGTTCAGATTACGGGAAATACAATTGGTTATGCTTCCAATGCAGGAACTGGCACCTTTACATTAACTGGTAGTAGTATAGCAGGTGTTTTTCAGGCGATATATATGCAGACAATGTCAACATCAGCGGTTGCTTGTACCATAAACAATAATATTATTTCTGATATTTCATTTACATCTTCATCAGGAGCTTTTACTGGTATTTATAATAACTCTTCAGCTTCATCAAATACCATTAATATTAATGGCAATCAGATAAAAAATATTGCTCTATTAACCACAACAGGTACTGCTCAAGCCATTTATACCGGTTCGGCAACAACATTGAATTGTAATTCGAACACTATTGATGGTATCACAAGAAATGCGGCGGGTACTTATTATATAATAAGATATAACGCTCCAACCGCTATAACTTTAAATGGGAATATAATTAGAAATATTGCGTCGAATATTACAAGTTCCACATCTGCATTTTATGCAGTTTATTGTAGCGGTTCAGTAACGACGGAGAACTTTATTGGCAATACAATTTATAATTTAACATCTACTGCTACCGGGGCTATGAATATTATTGGATGGTATTCGTCATCATCTAATGGAACAAAGACGATTCAAAACAACAAATTCTACAATTTTACTGTAGGTGTTGGTTCCGGAGTACTCTATGGAATACGTTATGCTTCCGGTTCAACTATTGAAGTAAGCGGGAATCAAATTTATACATTTAGTGGTGGTATTACTCAATATGGTATAAACGTAGGTGGTGGAACAACCAATAATGTGTTTAAAAATAAGATTTATGATATGTCTAATTTAAATGCTGCTCCTGTAATTTATGGTATTTATGTTAGTGCAGGAACCACCAATAATATATATAACAACTTTGTTGGAGATTTAAGAGGAACTGCAGCAAATGCTGTTAATCCTTTGGTAGGTATTTATTTGAATTCTGGTACTACCAATAATGTATATTATAATACTGTTTATTTAAACGCCACAAGTTCGGGCGCAGCTTTTGGTAGCTCAGCAATTTATGCGTCTATTACACCAACCGTTAACTTGCGTAATAATATCCTTGTAAATACCTCTACCCCGATGGGCGCTACTGGTTATACCTGCGCTTATCGTCGTAGTGCAGGTGCTGCCGGAAATCTTTCTACGTATGCTGCAACCTCAAATAACAACTTATTCTATGCAGGAACTCCAAGTACAAATAATTTAATCTATTATGATGGAACAAGCTCTGCTCAAACTCTTGCTGCTTATAAAGCAGGTGTTTTTACAGCAGGAACTATTGCACCAAGAGATGCAAATTCAATTACAGAAAATCCATTATGGGTTAGCACCACAGGTTCTTCAGCAACATATTTACATATAAACACAACAACAGCTACTCAAATTGAAAGCGGTGCAACAACACTTGCTGGAATTACTGATGATTTTGATGGTGATATACGTAATGTTTCAACTCCTGATGTTGGAGCAGATGAATTTAATGGTGTTGGTGTTGACTTATCACCTCCTGTTATTTCTTATACAAACTTAGGCAATCAGGTTGCTAGTGCTACAGTAGTTTTAACGGCAACAATTACTGATTTATCAGGTGTTCCAACAACAGGTTCGGGCTTACCTGTATTATATTATAAAGTTAATTCAGGAACTTATGCTTCAGCCACTGGAGTATCAATCGGTTCAAATCAATATACATTTACATTTTCACCAACAACGCTAGTTGGAGATATAGTTTCCTATTATGTTGTTGCACAGGATTTAGCTGCAGCTAAAAATACAGTAGCCAGTCCATCGATAGGTGCAAATGGTTATACACAAGATCCTCCTTCATGTTCGACAGCACCAACCACACCCAATACATTTTTGGTTGCAGGAACTTATACCGGAACTTATAATGTTGGAACAACGGAAACCTATACATCTTTAACCAATGCAGGTGGTTTCTTTGCTGCAATAAATGCTGGCGTTTTAACAGGCAATGTTACAATAATTATAACTTCAGATTTGACAGAAACCGGACTCAATGCATTAAACCAATGGGCTGAAGCTGGTGGAAGTGGTTATACTTTGACTATAAAACCAAGCGGTGGTGTTGCAAGAACAATTTCAGGAACTGCTGATGGCATACCGATGATAAATTTTAATGGAGCAGACCGCGTAACCTTTGATGGATTAAACACAGGAGGCAATTCATTAACTATATCTAATTTAAGCGTTGCTGTAACTGCTAATACCTCTACTATACAATTCATCAATGATGCAACAAACAATACAATAACAAATTGTACTATTCTTGGCTCATCTCTTACCCCATTGGCAACAGTAGGTGGAAACATTGTTATAGCTACTGGTGCAACAAGTGGTAATGATAATATAACAATATCGAACAGTAAAATTGGTCCTGCCGGTGTTAATTTGCCTTCAAAAGGAGTTTTTAGTTCAGGAAGCACAATTTCAGCAGCAATTGCCAATAGCAACGTTACCGTAACAAATTGTGAGATATATGATTTCTTTTTAACAGCTGGATGCGCTGGTGTGTATGCAACCACCGGTAATACAGATTGGAATATTACAAACAACAAAGTTTACCAAACTGCTACACGAACATTTACTGCAACAGGTACCATGACCGGGATTTATTTTGTGAATGCAACTTATGGCGATAATCTTCAAATTACCGGTAATACTATTGGTTATGCATCAAATGCAGGTACAGGTGTATTTACTTTAACTGGAAGTACTATTGCAGGTGCTTTCCAAGGAATTTATGTGCAACCTATGTCAACAGCAGCAGTTGCATGTAATATTAATAACAATATTATTACGGATATTTCTTTAACATCATCTACCGGAGCATTTACGGGTATTTATAATAACTCTTCTGCTTCATCGAATACTATTAATATTAATAATAATCAGGTTAAAAACATTGCTCTTATAACAACTACGGGTACTGCGCAGGCAATTTATACTGGTTCTGCTACAACACTAAATTGTAATTTGAATACCATTGATGGTATAACTCGTAATGGTGCTGGTACACTATATGGAATTCAATATAATGCTCCAACCAGTATTACTTTTAATGGGAATACGATTACAGACCTATATTATACAAGCACAAGCGGAACATCAGCATTTTATGGTTTATATGGAAGCGGATCTGCTACTAACGAAACACTTATTGGAAATAATGTTTATAACTTAATTTCTAGTTCTACAGGTACTCAAACCATCATTGGATGGTATAACAATACCGGTACAGGAACGAAAACTGTTCAGAACAATAAGTTCTATAACATATCAGCCGCCGGTGGTGCAACTATTTATGGTTTCAGGTTACGTTATGGAGCCACTGTTGAAGTGAGCGGAAATTCAGTTTATACCATAAGTGGTGCTGCAACTACCTATGGAATGTACATTTATCCTCCTGCAACAGTTGATAATATATTTAAGAACAAGATTTATGATTTGTCTTCAACCAGTACAAGCGCTATTGTTTATGGATTATATATTGCAGCAGGTACAACAAATAATATTTATAATAATATTATAGGCGATTTAAGAGCTACGGCATCGAATACGGCTAATGCTATAAACGGTATATATCTTTCAGCAGGGACAAATAACAACGTGTATTATAATACAGTTTACCTAAACACTAGCAGTTCAGGTGCTGCTTTTGGAAGTACTGCTCTTTACACAAGCACGACTCCTGTATTAGATTTACGTAACAATATATTTGTAAATAATTCAACACCTAATGGAGCGACATCTTATACTTGTGCGATTCGTAGAAGTGATGCAACTTTAACCAATTATGCTGCCACATCAAATAACAACTTGTTTTATGCAGGAACTCCGGGAACAAACAATTTAATTATGCATGACGGCACAACATCCTTCCAAACTTTAGCATCTTACCAAGCGTTAGTTGCTACACGTGATGCAGCATCAATAACAGAGAATCCGTACTGGACAAGTACGGTTAGTTCGGATGCCAATTTCCTTCATGTTAATGTATATATTCCAACAGCAATAAGCAATGGCGCAACAAATATTGCAGGAATTACAGATGATTTTGACGGAAATACCAGACAAGGTAATGCTGGATATACTGGTACAGGTATAGCGCCAGATATGGGTGCAGTTGAATTTGATGTTGCTGTTGGTTGTACTGGAATGCCAGCTGCTTCCACCATTGTTGGTGCAACAAGTTTATGCGCAGGCAGTGGTACAACATTATCATTGAGCACAACCTATACTGATCCTGGTATCATTTACCAATGGGAAAAAGCAAGTGTAATTACCGGACCCTATACAAATATGGGCATTGCAATAACTCAGGCAACGGGTAACTTAGCAGTTACTACCTATTATATATGTATAATAACTTGCGGAAGTAGTGGATTGTCTGATACGACTAATGTTGCAACTGTGAGCATATCCCCAACCTCTGTAGGGGGAACAGTATCACCAGCAACTGCAACTGTTTGTTCTGGAACTGGGACCACTTTAACATTATCAGGAAATACAGGAAATATTCAATGGCAATCTTCCTTAGATAATTCTACATGGGCTAATATTAATGGAGAAACTTCCGCTACATTAGCTACCGGAAACTTAAATGCTATGACTTATTATCGTGCAATTGTTACCAGCGGAGTTTGTTCATCTGCTACATCATCTGTTGCTACTGTAAACGTGGATGCTATTCCCGTTGCAGGTACGGTTACAGGTGGAACCACAATTTGTTCGGAAAGTACTAGTGGTTTATTAACCTTAGGTGGTTATACTGGAACTATAGTTAGATGGGAATCTTCAACCGATGGAAACACATGGGCACCAATCGTTAATATACTTTCAACCTATACATCAAATGCATTAACTTCAACGACTCAATTTAGAGCTGTAATTCAAAATGGTGTTTGTAACAATGTCAATTCAGTTGCAACAACAGTTAATGTTGATTCAACGACATACGCAGGAGAAGTTACTGGAGGAACAACCGTTTGTTATGGAACAACAAGTGGATTGTTAACTTTAGGTTCACATACCGGAAGTGTTGTAAGATGGGAATCATCAGAAGATGGAAACATTTGGACACCTATAACGAATACTAACGCAACCTATACTTCCGCTCCATTAACAACAACAACGATGTTTAGAGCTGTAGTTCAAAATGGCGTATGTACTATTGAAAATTCTATAGAAACCACTGTAAGCATTGACCCTGCAACTGTTGCAGGTGCTGTCACAGGCGGAACAACTATTTGTAATGGCAGCTCAAGCGATATTTTAACCTTAGGCGCTCATACGGGTACTATTCTAAGATGGGAATCTTCTGAGGATGGCAACATCTGGACACCTATTGCAAGTACATTAGCAACCTACACATCGGGAGCTTTAACTACAACAACACAATTCAGAGCCGTTGTTCAGAGTGGTGTTTGTGGTGCAGCGAACTCTACAGCAACCACTGTTACCGTTGACCCAACTACAATTGCAGGTGCCGTTACAGGCGGAACAACCATTTGTGCAGGAACTACGAGTGGATTATTAACTCTTGGTACACACACAGGAAATGTTATTGGATGGGAATCATCTATTGATGGTACGAACTGGAATCCAATTTCGAATACTTTGACAACTTACATATCAGGCACTTTGATTGCAACAACACAATTTAGAGCTGTTGTTCAGAGTGGTGTTTGTAATGTAGAATACTCATCACCAACCACAGTTACGGTTGATGCAGTTACTGTTGCCGGTGCCGTTACAGGTGGAACAACAGTATGTACTGGAAACATAAGCAGTCTTTTGACTTTAGGTACTTACACAGGTACTATTGTTAGATGGGAATCTTCAACGGACGGAAATATTTGGTCACCAATTTCCAATACTTCTTCAAATTATACATCTGGTATATTAAGCGCTACTACCCAATTCAGAGCCGTTGTTCAAAACGGTGTTTGTAATATCGCAAACTCATTAGCAACAACCGTTAATGTAACTCCATCCGTTAGCGTTTCGTTCTTATCACCTACAGCAACACGCTGTCAAGGACCTGGAGTTTCAATCAACACAGCAACAGCTACTAATTCAACTGGATTAGTTTACAGCTTAGATGGAGCAAGTGTTAGCGCCGGCAATACTGTGAATCCAAATACAGGCGTTGTATCTTATGCTGCCAATTGGAGTGGTACTACTACAATTATTGCTACAGCATCAGGATGTAATGGTCCTGCTATTGCAACACAAGTTGTAACAATAACACCTAGCGTAACTATTTCAGCATACTCCCCTGCAAGCTCAACACGTTGTCAAGGAGCTGGAACGGCTACTATTACAACAAATGCTACGAATTCAACAGGCATTACTTACAGTTTAGATGCAGCAAGTACAACAGGTGGAAACACCATCAACGCTTTAACAGGTGTTGTGACGTATGCTTCTTCTTGGAGTGGTAGCAGCATTATCACAGCCAGCGCAGCCGGTTGTAACGGACCTGCTTTAACAAATCATACTGTAACCATTGCACCAAGCGTAAGCATTGTACCTTTCACACCAGCAACATCCATACGTTGTCAAGGATCTGGAAGTGTTACAACAACAACTTCAGCTACCAATTCAACAGGTATTACCTACAGTTTAGATGCATCGAGTTTGGCTGGTGGAAATACCATTAATGCAGCAACAGGTGCTGTAAACTACAATGCTAGCTGGAGTGGAAGCACTACAATAATAGCAAGTGCAGCAGGATGTAATGGTCCGGCTATAGCTACCCATGTTGTGACGGTAACTCCTTCTGTAACGATTAATGCATTTTCACAATCAATCGTAACAAGATGTCAAGGAGTTGGAACGCATACAGCAACTACTAGTGCTAACAATTCAACAGGCATTACATATAGTTTAGATGGTGCTAGCATAGCAGGTGGTAATACCATTGTTGCAGCATCAGGTCAAGTTACTTTTGCAGCTAACTGGAATGGAACAACTACAATTACTGCAAGTGCAGCAGGATGTAATGGTCCGGCTACAACAACTTATACGGTTACGACCACACCAACGGTGAGCATCACAGCTTTCTCTCCTGCAACATCAACACGTTGCCAAGGAACAGCAAATGTTACCTATAATACCACAGCTAGCAATTCAACAGGTCTGGCTTATAGTCTTGACGCACTAAGCATCGCCGGAGGCAATACTATCAATGCTGCTACAGGAATTGTTACGTATGCTGCTAACTGGAATGGCACAACGACAATCACCGCTATTGCTTCAGGATGTAATGGTCCTGCAACAACAACACATGTTGTTACTACTACACCTCTAGTTGCAATCACTCCATTCTCACCGACAACATCAACCCGTTGTCAAGGAGCAGGCATGATAGCTTACACAACAAATGCTACGAATGCAACAGGTATTACATATACATTAGATGCTTTAAGTTTGGCTGGTGGAAACACTATCAACGCGCTGACTGGTGAAGTTACTTTTGATGCAACATGGAATGGCACATCAACTATTACTGCTACAGCTACAGGTTGTAATGGTACTGTTGTTACAAGCTGCACCGTAACAACATTGGCTCCGGTTTCCATAACACCGTTCTCTTCGCCAACAGTGACTAACTGTCAAGCAATAGGCACTTATGCAACTACGACTACTGCTACGAACTCAACAGGAATTACCTATAGTTTGGATGCTCCAAGTATTGCAGGCGGCAACACCATTAACCCAACAACAGGCGCTTTGACATTTGCTCCAACATGGGCAGGCACAACAACAAATACTGCTAGTGCTGCAGGTTGTAATGGTCCCGCCACGACAACGCAAGTGATTACAATTACACCTTTACCGGGAGCAGCAGGAAGTATCACTTCGGTGGGCAATGACAGTGTTAGCATCAATGAAAACAATGTACTATACAGTGTTGCGACTATTGCTAATGCAACATCTTACATTTGGACATATTATAGTGGAGGTTCGAATGTTGACGTGGAAACCGCAACAAACAGTCTTACCCTTAACTTCTATGCTTCTGCAACATCAGGTAACTTGACTGTAAAAGGTCATAATGCTTGTGGCGAAGGCGTTGTTTCAAATAATTATCCTATTTGGGTTTCTCCGGTTGGTGTTGATGAAATTGAATCCAATGTCACCTATCAAATCTATCCGAATCCCACAAATGGCGTTGTTACTATTAGCATAAATGGAATAAACGACGATTTAGATTTACAAATTATCAATTTACAAGGGAAAATAATCCGTGCTTCAAAACTAACAAACGATACACCATCTTTCACACAAGATATAGATTTATCGAAGTATGCAAAAGGCATATATTATATTAAACTTACAAATAAAAACTTCACGAAAGTTGAAAAACTTGTAGTTCAATAATCCTTAATTTATAGAAATAGTAACTTTAGAAATATATCAATTATGAAAACAAAATCAAATAAAATACAAATCGTTTTAGCATTTATTCTGGGAATTTTCTTTTCCATAAATACTAATGCGCAAACAGCTGGAACACTGTCCTTCAATGTCACTACCACCTTTACGGGTGGTAGTTGGGGCAACAGTTCAAATTTTGTTGTTTGGATGGAAAATTCATCAGGAACATTTATCAAAACAAGAATAGAGTATGGCGGAGAAACAGACCATTTAATGCAATGGTCTGCAAAAACACCAACATACGATGTTACAGATGCCATCACAGGCGCGACCAAAACAACAAGTCCTTTTGTTTATCCTGCAGTTATCTGGACAGGCAACGATATCACAGGTGCTACTCCTTACAATTTATTACCTGACGGAACCTATACCGTCTCTATGGAATTAGCTTGGGCGAGTTCAAAAGTTTTAGGCGTTGGGCGACAAATTTATTCCGCTTCTTTCGTCAAAGGACCTTCACCACAAACGGTAACTCCAACAGCACAAACCAATTTTACAGGCATGACCTTACAATGGACTCCTGCAAATGCCATCACGGTTACCACATCAGCATTGGCATCTAATGCGTATTGTTCAGGCAGCACGCTGAATGTTTCTTTCACCAAAGGAGCCGGCACGGTTTATAACAACAACGTATGGACAGCCCAATTATCAAATGCTAGCGGAAGCTTTGCAAGTCCCGTTACTATTGGAACACTCAATGGAACAGCAGCAGGAACTATTGCTTGCACTATCCCGGGAGGTACTGCTTCAGGAACAGGTTATAGAATCAGAGTTGTAGGCAGCCAACCTGCTTGCACAGGTAGCGATAATGGCGTTGATATCATCATGGGACCACCTAACGCACCAACGTTAGGCACCATCACACAGCCTACATGTACCTTGGCTACAGGCAGTGTTGCTTTGTCAGGGTTACCATCAGGAGCTTGGACATTAAATCCGGGAGCTATCGGAGGTTCGGGAACAACTTTTACCGTGACAGGACTTACGGCTAGTACCTATAACTTCACCGTTTCGAATGCTTGTGGCGCTTCAACAGCTACCGGCAATGTGTTGATTAATCCACAACCTGCAACTCCGGCAGTACCAACCGTAGGCACTATCACCCAACCTACATGTACCGTTGCAACAGGTGGCGTTGTGTTGACAGGTCTCCCATCATCAGGAACATGGACCTTGACACGCACCCCGGGCGGTAGCACAACCAATGGAACAGGAACTAGCAAAACCATCACAGGGTTGGCAGCAGGAACCTACACTTATACGGTTATGAATTCTTTAGGATGTACATCAAGTGCTACGATTAATATCGTTATCAATCCTCAACCTGCAACACCAACAACTCCTACCATAGGCACTATCACTCAACCTACATGTACAGTAGCTTCGGGCAGCGTTGATTTGTCAGGTTTACCTTCAGGAGCATGGACCGTAACTAGAACTCCCGGCAGTGTGACCACCACCGGCGCAGTCGCTACAACAACCATTACAGGTGTTCCCGCAGGAACTTATACTTATACCGTGAACGACGGCAATTGCACCTCTTTAGCATCTGCCAACGTTGTGGTGAATGCTCAACCGGCAACACCAACGGCTCCCGCTATCGGAACCATCGTACAACCTTCATGCACTTCTACAACGGGTAGTGTTACCCTCAACAGTTTACCTGCATCGGGAACTTGGACATTAACAAGAACTCCCGGCAATGTTACCACAACAGGCAGTGGCATTACTACCACTATCTCAGGTTTGGCAACAGGCACTTATACTTATACAGTTACCAATGCAGCTACCTGCACATCGGCAACATCAGCCAATGTGGTTATCGGTTCGCAACCGGCATCACCAACTGCACCAGTTGTTGGTACTATCACCCAACCTAGTTGCTCTTTGGCTACTGCAAGCGTAAGCTTTAGCGGTTTGCCCGCTTCTGGAACATGGTCAATCACATGCAACCCCGGCAGTGTTGTTACTTCTGGTACAGGCGCTACCACTGTTATTACAGGCGTTCCACCCGCACAAACTTATACTTTTACGGTTGCTAATGCAGCAGGATGTACATCAACAGCTTCGTCGAATGTTGTTGTGGATGCTCAACCGGCAACACCTGCTGTTAGTGCTCAAACATCATCCATCATTACCGGTGGTACTTTCGTGGTTTCTCCAACAGGAGTTCCCGTAGGTACAACTTACACTTGGGATGCTCCTTCTTACACCGGTGGTGTTACAGGTGGCAGCGCACAAGCTGTTCCACAAACTGACATCACAGGCACCTTATTCTTAGCTTCGGGAACAGGCACCGCGATGTATATCGTTACACCTACTTCAGGAAGTTGCGTTGGCGCACCTTTCACCGTAATCGTAGATGTTTCTTCTTCCTGCGAAGCAGTTACGATAGGCACTCCTATTGTTGCCAACCATACTGTTTGCGCATCCACAGGAAATGCTTCGTTCACCGTGGCTGCCAGCGGCACCGCTTTGACCTACGCATGGCAATATTTTAATGGCAGCACCTGGGCAAATGTTGTAAACAATACACCTTTAGGCGCTGTTTATACAAATGCAAATTCGGCTACCTTAAATGTAACAGGCATAACAACTCCAAACGCTTATCTATATCATTGTTATATCACCAACTGTAATGGCAACAACAATGCTACATCCAACAATGCTACCTTAACCGTGAATCCATTATCTACCGTAATGACCATCGGAACAATCACCCAACCTACTTGTGCCGTGGCTACCGGTAGTGCTGCTGTTAGCGGATTACCCGCTTCAGGAACATGGACCATCAACCCGGGCAACATTTCAGGTACGGGCGCTACCACCACCTTGACAGGATTGGCAGCAGGCACCTATAACTTCACCGTTGCTAATGCTTCGGCATGTGTTTCGAATCCTTCAGCGAATGTGGTTATCGCTCCACAACCTGTTACTCCAACAGCACCTGCAATTGGACCTATCACACAACCTACATGTTCTGTAGCAACAGGAACCGTTGTACTAAACAGTTTGCCTGCAACAGGAACCTGGACATTAGTAAGAAATCCCGGAAGTGTAACAACAACAGGTACTGGATTAACTTCGACTATCACCGGACTTGCTCCCGGAACATACACCTATACTGTAACAAATTCGGATGGATGTACTTCAGTGGTTTCGTTTGATGTGGTTATCAATGCTGCTCCTGCTCCTCAAGTAGCACCTACCGTTGGAACCATCACCCAACCTACTTGTACTTCGGCTACGGGTAGCGTAGAATTGACCAACTTGCCTGCAACGGGAACCTGGACAGTGAATCCTGGCAACATCAGTGGCTTCGGATCCAATTACACCATTTCAGGTCTTGCCGTTGGAACATACAACTATAGCGTTACCAACAATGCTTCTTGCACCTCTATTCCTTCAGCAAATATCGTTATTAATGCACAACCTGCGACATTAACAGCACCTGTTGTGGGCACTTTAACCCAGCCTACATGTACCCTAGCCACCGGAAGCGCAATTTTAAGTGGTTTACCTGCAACGGGAACTTGGACATTGACCAACACAGCGGACAACACCACGACCACGGGAAGCACCGCCAGCACCACATTGACAGGACTGGCAACAGGCACCTATACCTTCACGGTTAGCAATAGCACAGAATGTACCTCTGGAGCTTCGGGCAACGTTGTTATCAATGTTCAACCTGCAACTCCTATAGCTCCTGCCGTTGGAACGATTACATCACCTACTTGTACTGTTACAACAGGCGGCGTAGTGTTATACAATCTGCCTACATCAGGAACATGGACCATCAACCCGGGCAGCATCAGCGGAACAGGTTCAACCACCACCCTGAGCGGTTTGGCTTCGGGCAACATCACCTTCACAGTGACCAATGCTGCCGGATGTACCTCAGCGGCTTCTGCCAATGTGGCGATACCAACTCATGCGGTTACTCCTGCAACACCTACCATCACCAATAATGCTAATGTGTTGCACTCAAGTGCTGCTATCGGAAATCAATGGTACAACACTGGTGGTATTATCATTGGTGCGATATATCAAAACCTAAATGTTATCTATAACAATGGCTATTATGTTATAGTGACCGTGGGCGAATGTAGTTCAGCACCATCAAACACTATCACCGTGTCGAACGTGGGCATTGAAAGCATCGAAAACACCAACAAAATCAGTGTATATCCTAACCCTGTTGCCAACGAACTGACTATAGAAGCCGTTGGAAACACAGAAGCGATGACATTTGATATTTTGAATTCAGTGGGACAAATCGTTTACCAAGGCACGATGACAGAAAAAGCCAGTGTGGAAACTTCCAACTTCGCCACAGGCATGTATGTTCTCAGACTAGTGAACGGCAAAACCATCCAATATAAGAAAATTATAAAGGAATAAACTAGATGATACGAAACAAAGCTGCCGACGATTCGCACTCAGTTTAGGCACTTTGTTTCTTTTCATGATTAATGAGATCCGCAATGGCGAAAGCTGTTGCGGATTTTTTTATGATGAGATATGCTATGTGCAGACATGGGTAAGCATCATGTTTCCTGCAGATTTAGCAGCTTTAAGCGAATGAAACACATAGTGTTCCTTGTGTATTTTCTTAGTGTTCCTTGTGGTAAAGAAAAAATTTAACCACAAAGGACACAAGGGAAAGCACAAAGAGCACAAATAACAATAGAACAATCCAACCATAGAACCATTCAGAATGCCGGTAGGGGCAGAAAATTTTCTGCCCCTACGGTGTAAGCTTTTTCCACAATTTTCCTTAACGGAAATCCCACAAAATCCTCTTTATAAAATCTTAAATTTAAAGGGTCCTCTCGGTCCCAATTCTTCTTCCGAAGAAACCGTATAATAGCGTAGCCACATATAGGTGTCAACCGGAATACCCGAAATGGATTGATAATGTCTTGTACACATTGGATGACGTTGCCAACGTTGGTCGGCAGGCAAAGGCGGAATGGGATCGGCATGTGTTTCCACTTGATAAGCAACCACCTTTTCACCTTTTTGAATGACCACTTTTGCCACCCCGCGTTGCGACGATGGCAATATTTCTATTTCCGGACGAGGTGTTCTAACTGGAATTTTTGCCAAATCATAACCGCTAGACATCAAATTCGTTATGTCTCCATCGGCAGTAAAGTTGATGTAGATTCCATTCTTTTTCAGCATCAAATCCAACTCTTTTCTGTATTTCCGAGCCAGTGTGGTGGCTTGATGATCTCCTGCTTTCGACTTGTCTAATTGTTCTTCATACGCTTCTTTTTTGGCAGTGATAAGAGCAAGCGCAATGACCAAGGCGGGGAAGTTGTCGTTGTCGGTACATGAAAAAATGATGAAGCCAAGTTTTTCGAGAAATGTGCCTTGGGCTAACCTTGAATAATTGTATTTAATTGTGCTCATGATAATTAGGATTTTTGGTTAAACATTTATTTAATTTTATCGATAATTTCATTTTGCGTATAAAATCACAGTAATCGCCACTAATTTGATTCATTATGAGCCTGTTCCATTTTGTATAGCAATTCTTCCTCTAATTATCTCTACATAGCCTCTAAGTATCTCTACAAAGGAGCTAAGTATCTCTACAAAGGAGCTAAGTATCTCTACATAGCCTCTAAGTATCTCTACATAACTTCTAAGTATCTTTACACAGCCTCGATGTCTCTCTACACAGCTTCTAAGTATCTCTACAAAGCCCTGACGTATCTCTTCAAAGCTTCTAAATAACTCTTCACAGCCTCGATGTACCTCTTCACAGCTTCTAAGTATCTCTACACAGCCTTTAAGTATCTCTATTAATCTCTAAGTCGGCTCGACAAAGCCAAATCTGTCGTATCCTTTACATATTGTTTGGAAATGCCGCAGAGATTTTAAGTGTTTTTATACGGTTTTCAAAGAACAAAAATTTTGTATTCATGTCATAATTAGATCAAATATTTTTTCTCATTTTGACACTGACAGGGGTATTCGAGAACTTTCCTCGGAATTGCCGAAAACAAATTCCTTTTAATTTCTTAGCAAATAATCAACCTGTCAAACAAATAAAAAACAAAGTTACTACACCCTAGGCTCAAAACAATGATAATATTCATAAGTGGGACACGCTTTCTCTTCATTCTGCGCTTATATTTGGCAAACTCCTTCAGAAAAGCGGTGAATTTCAATACGCTACGTTTGCTCACAGGAATTTCTACATTATTTTTAAGTTTGACAATAATATTGCGTTTTTTGTGCCTATAACGCTTCTTAAAATTCATATTAACGATGTAGGAACCGCCGCAACGGAAAAAGCATATTGGGTTGAGCCGTTCCTGCGCATATTTGAGGCAAACGCAAAAAGTCCGCTGCGGAAGGTTTATGAAATGAATATCTATAGAATGTCCATCGGCTTCTATATAGGCAATGTCATCGGGGTTAACAGTTTTTCTGCCATTAGCACTCGGGAATGAAATGATTCCGAAGTCGTCAGTTTCGGTTTTTTGTTTCATAATGCAATAAAAATTATTTACGGGTTAAACTTTATTTATGCAAAATTAAAAAAGATATTTGAGAAATAAGTTGTACCTTTGAAAAATATTTTGATCCGAGATTAGCTATAGATTTGAATATTCAAAGAATCGTTTAAAACAGACAATAAAAAATCAGTATCCATCAAAAAATCAATATTAGATGAAAACAAAACTCATACTTTTGATACTGTGCTTTTTCATGTTCGGATGCAAAAAGAATCCCTTTGACTATCGTACTAAATATCTAGGCGATTATATTTTTGTTGTGCATAATTCATCTTGGAATCCGACTAATGGGCAATTTGATACAACTTATACCGTTGACGGAAATGTTGATTATGTTTCGGACAAAAATTCAGTTCTAATTTCCTCTCCAACTTTTTCTTTACAGGCAACTGTTTATGAAGATGGGACTTTAGAAGGATACTGGAATAATAATGGCGAAGGAGAATTTGAATCAACAAAAAAAATTAAATATCATTGCGGGTATTATTGGCCTGGTGGTCAAAGCAATTCTTATATAACAGGAGAAAAGAAATGAGAAAACTAAAATTTATTTTATCACTTATGCTAATTCCCTTAATAAATTGCGGATGCAAAAAGAATCCTTTTGATTATCGTACTAAATATTTGGGCAATTACGTCTTTGTTGTTCATAGCTCTTCTTATAATCCGACTGACGGTGCAATTGATACCACCTATACCCTTGATGGAAAAATTGATTATGGTTCAGATAAAAATACCATATTAATTACTTCTAATGGCATAACAGGAGGGGATTATAAGATTTATGAAGATGGCACAGTGGAAACAGAACATTGTTCGGGAGAATTCGCAACCTCCGACAAACTTTTATATTCTTGCTATATACACGTAAGTATGATGGCAAAGTGGTCGTGGGACGTTGTAGGAGAAAAGAAATGAGAAAACTATTCCTTATAATGAGTATAATTCTTGCAACATACGTTTCGTATGGTCAAGATACTATTAGAGCTAAAGCTCATCATTCGAAATATCAATTCTCGTTTTTGGTTGGAGGCTTTTATAAAAGTTTTTTTGGGAATAGGTATATAAAACCTACCACTTTTGAATTGGGAGACTCGTTTGAACAACATCAATATGAGAGGTCAATACAAACACCTACAGGTGGATTCAAATTCGGGGCTTTAGTAGATATAAGAATGGCAAAACATTGGTACTTTACAACAGGAATGCTGTTTTGCTACCGTAAGGATATTTTTGAATACAATAGTGATACAGTTAAAAAATACAATAACATTAGTTACACTCGAAATATTCATAATGTACTTACGTATAATTATGCCTACACTAATTTAGAAATCCCTTTGATGATATTGTTAAAATTGAAGAGGATAAGCCTATACGTGGGAGCCAATATCCCTATATTGAGCTATAAAGTAGCAAATTATTCGTATATTATTCGACAATCTTACTACCCCATTTCTTATGGCACTTCTGAAAAAACAGTCAAAAACCTTGAAGTCCCCTTTAAGATTTATCCTACTTGGCTCCTGAGTTATTCTTTTACATTACCGAAACACACCCTTGAACCATTTATTGGGATGGATTTTGGAGCAAGAAAATCATTTTTTATACAAGGAGGTTTGATTTTTACGATGAACGCAAAACAATGCACTAAAACCATTTAACCATTCAACAATTCAGCCATCGCTCCATTGTTCTCATGAGCAAACCGCTCCCGAATGTCAGCCATTAGATGCTCTATATGGATCTCATACCCCTCCGCATGTAGCGAAGTGACGAATTCTGCATGGGAGCGTCCTTGGCGGTAATCGGGTTCTTTGGCGGGATGGCGTATGTATTTTGCAATAATGCTGACATCTTCCCCCATGTTCAACACGGCATGATACAAAACGCGCTTGGGTTTGCGATAAATGGACGACCCCAATATCTTCTTTTCGCCTATGGCAATATCCGAGATGCCTTTTTGGAGGAGGTTTTTGACGCCATGCTGTGCTAAGACAGCCATGATACTTTCGTTAATCGTATGGAAGTATGCGCGCGGGTTTTTCAACGTCTCTGTTGCGAACGAAACGGCAATGACGATAGTGTTGGGCGTTAGGATGACCGTTTCGCCTCCCGAAGGACGTTTCATCACCGTGATTTGATCCGCCAAAACGGCATTCATATCCAAGGAAGTCTCCGCTTTGTTGCTTTGCCCCAACACCAGATAGGTTCTATCGGGCTGCCACACATAGGCAGAAACCGCCACCGCGGAATCCATGATATCCAAATCGGGGAGGGTGTATTTTTGAATGTTGATCATTCTATGTAATTAATTGGGGATAAATTTGGCGTAGGGGTAATTCATGAATTACCCCTACTTATGTATCGCCCTATCCACCGCTTCAAATCCCGCTTCCATAAATATCTCGGAAACGGTAGGATGGGCATGTATGGTTTGCGAAATATCAAAGATGGTGCCTTCTATCTGCATATAGGCAGCGGCTTCGGCTATCATATCGGTGGCATGGTCGGCAATGATTTGCACACCGAGCACCTGCCCGAATTTCTTTTCGGAGAACATACGTATCAAACCTTCGGTATGCCCTTCGGTCATGGCTTTTGCATTCACAGAAAGGGGAAACTCGCTCAGTTTATAGTCCACGCCTGATGCTTGCAGGTCTTGTTCGGTCTGACCAATCTGCGCCATTTCGGGGAAAGTATAAATGTTGAGCGGATAATTCTTTATGTTGAAATCCGTTTTAATCCCTTTTATCTTATTGATAAGCCAGATGCCTTGTGCCGAAGCCACATGAGCCAGATAGCTGCGTCCGTTCACATCACCGATGGCATAGATTCCCGATGCAGAGGTTTGCAGATTATCGTCGGTCTGAATATAGCCGTTCTCATCCAACGCAATCTTCACATCGCTTGGGGGCAAAATGGCTTTGCGGAAGTTGCAGTTAAGAACCTTGTCGCATTGCAGCATGGTGTCGCCAATATACAGAAGCCCGTCATCCACCTTGTCAATAGTATCGGCATACACCACGGGAATGCCCAATTCGTTGAATTTTTTAATGACATATTTAGATAAATAGCTGTCGGCGCCCGGTATCAGATTCTCGTCAGGGGTAATCAGGCTGACATTCTTTTCTATCATGTGTAGAAACTGAACCATTTCGATGGCTACCGCTCCTTTGCCAAACACCACGATGTTTTTGGGAAGTTCCGGCAGGTCGAATAGTTTCTCCAATTGCACCACATGGCGCGCATCAATAGGTGCTTCCAAAGGAGCAGGATAGGACCCCGTGGCGATGATGATGTGTTCACATTCCAGGCTGCGATTCTCAACGGTAATGGTGTTGCCCTCGTGAATCACTGCCTCGCCCATGATAACATCCACGCCATTCTTTTTCAACAAAAAGTCAACGCCGCCCGAAAGCTTTTTGACTATGCCTGTAGAGCGTTTCTTGGCTTTATCCCAATTGAACCGTAGTTGGTTCTTGTCAATGCCATCCACGCCAAATTCGGAAGCGCTGATGACGCGAGCAAACATCTTGCCGCTTTCTATCATGGCTTTAGTAGGGATGCAACCCCAGTTGAGGCACATGCCGCCAATATATTTCTTCTCAATCAGGGCTGTTTTCAGTCCCACTTGTCCGGCACGGATAGCAGCCACATAACCTGCGGGTCCGGCACCAATTATTACGATATCGTATTTCATATTTTCGTGCTTTAATTATTCAATAATCATCGAAACAGGATCATTTAGATAGGCAGTCAAGGTGTTCACAAAGCGAGTAACTTCGCCGCCATCTACTATTCGGTGGTCAACAGACAAGGATAAGGGGAAGAAACGTCCTTTCACAACTTCCTCACCTCTGAAGATGGGTTTTTCTATCAAACGTCCGATGCCCAATATTCCTGCTTGGGGATAATTGATAACGGGAGTGGCAAAGATGCCGCCAATAGAACCATAATTGGTGATGGTAAACGTGCCGTCTTTCATGTCGTTCATCGAGAGTTTTCGGTCGCGGGCTTTGTCGGCAATCTCGGTAACTTTCTCTGCCAATTGTTTGATGGTTAGTTTATCCACATCATAGATAACGGGAACCAACAAACCATCTTCAGTATCCACGGCTATGCCGATATTAAAGTAATTCTTATACACCATGCGGTTGTTCTCCATATCTATTTCAGAGTTCAGCGATGGGAACTTTTTCAGACTTAATGCCACCGCTTTTAATATAAATGGAAGAAAACTCAGTTTGATTCCCTCAGCAGCCAGTATAGCTTTGTATTTTTCGCGAACGCGTATCAATTCAGAGATTTCAACCTCTTCATGCATGGTCATGTGGGCAGCACTATGCTTCGAGTTAACCATATTCTTAGCAATGGTTTTGCGAAGCTGCGAAAGCGGTTTATAGCTTATGCGGTCTTCAGCCAATTGCGGAATCTGTTTCGCTTGGTCTTCCATGCGTTTCGAACTTTCGAAGTACTTCTTGATATCAGCCGTCATGACGCGTCCCGCAGGACCACTTCCTGTAACCAAATTGATATCCACACCCATTTCTTTTGCCATAGCACGTGCCACAGGTGTTGCCAAAGCCTTCTTGACAGGCTTGCTGACGTGAGCAGCATCCGCATCAACGCCTTCCTCGCTGGCAGGCATATACGCATTGTTGCCGGCAACTTCCAAGGTTCCAACCACACCGGCACCTTCTTCTACCACTTCTTCCACCAAGACTTTCTGCACTTCAGCCACAGCAGCAGCACCGGCAATGCCTTCCATCTCTATTTCCACCAAAGGGTCGCCCACTTTGATGGTTTCGCCAATTTTACCATACACCGCAGCGATGACACCTGTTTTGGGAGAAGGGATATCAGTAACCACCTTATCGGTTTCCATCTTCACCAAAGCATCACCCGAACTCACCTGCTGACCTTTCACAACATACCATTCAGCGATGGTGCCCTCGTCGAGTCCTTCGCCTATATCCGGAAATTTAAAAATGTATCTCATCCGTATTAAAATTTAAAATTTGACAGTTTTTTCCAATTCATAAAAGATCTTTTCAGGAGTAATCAAATAGAAATGCTCCGTAGCAGGCAAAGGAACGATGGTGTCGAAACCGGCAACACGTTTCACAGGGGCTTCCAAATACAAAAATGCTTCTTCGTTGGCGATGGCGGTGATTTCGGCAGCCACACCAAAAGATTTCGGCTCTTCGGTAACTATCATCAGGCGTCCCGTCTTTTGAACTGATTTGATGATGGTTTCCTTATCTATTGGATAAATACTTCTCAGGTCAATCAATTCAACCGAAATGTTCTTACTTTTAGCCATCACCATTGCCTTCTGAACTTCGCGTATCATGGCGCCATAAGCCACTACGGTGATGTCATCCCCTGCGGTGAGTACTTTTGCTTTCCCGATAGGAATAGAATATTTTTCTTCTGAAACCTCTTGTTTGATGGCTCTATAAATACGTTTGGGTTCCATAAACATCACCGTGTCGTCGCTTTCGATAGCGGCTATCAACATCCCTTTGGCATCATGAGGGGTGGAAGGAATGATGACTTTTAACCCGGGGATATGCCCAAACATAGCTTCCATACTTTCCGAATGATGTTCCAAGGCATTGATGCCTCCACCATAAGGAAAACGAATCACCATAGGAGTTTTGAATTTTCCTCTGCTTCTGTTGTGTATCCTGGCTGCATGAGAAATAATCTGGTTGAATGCCGGGTAAACAAATCCACAGAATTGTAGTTCCACAATGGGTCTCAAACCTGCAATTGCCATACCAACGGCTGTTCCCACGATGCCCGATTCCGCCAAAGGCGAATCAAACACACGTTGCTCACCAAATTTCTCCTGAAGACCTTCCGTCACGCGAAACACGCCGCCTTCAAAACCGGCATCCTCCCCATACAATACCACCGTTGGGTCTTCTCTTAATTTTATTTCCAAGGCGTTGTTAATCGCCTGAACCATATTCATTACTTTCATTTTTGTGCCTCCTTCCATTTTAAGAACTTCTCATGTTCCATCTGTTGAATTTTCAAGTCTTCGGGGATGTCCACGTAGGTGTATTTAAAAACATCATCCAAAACGGTAGGCGGATAGTTTTCTGCCTCCTCAAAACTCCGGTCAACTTCCTTTTTATATTGCTCAATCAAGGTTTGTTCTTCGGTGTCGGTAATCAATTTCTTTGCCTTCAAAAACTTATTCAATCGTGTCAAAGGGTCTGTCAATCCCCAGAAGTCTTCTTCTTCTTTTGTCCTGTATTTAGTAGGATCATCCGAAGTGGTGTGCGCTCCCTTGCGATAGGTCAAGGCTTCTATCAACACAGGACCCTTACCTTCTGAGGCATAGTTGCGTGAATAATCCAAAGCGCTGTACATGGCAAAATAGTCATTGCCATCCACTTTAATGCCCGGCATTCCATACGCTAAGGACTTCACAGCCACGTTAACCGAAGCCGTTTGTTTGCTGAAAGGCACCGAGATGGCAAACTGATTGTTTTGTACCACAAATATCACAGGCACTTTCCATACAGCCGCAAAATTCAAAGCTTCATGAAAATCACCTTCCGAAGTGCCGCCGTCGCCGACAACAGTATAGACGATGTCTTTTTCATTTCTCAATTTGATGGCATAGCCAATGCCCACTGCATGCAACAACTGCGAAGCTATGGGCACCGCCATCGGCAGCAATTTCTTTACATTTCTGAAAGCATTTCCTTCTTCATTTCCTTTAAAATAAAGAAAGATATCTTTCAGTGTAGCTCCTTTGGCGAGCCAGGCACCCAATTCGCGAAAAGCCGGCACAAGCCAGTCTTCTTCTGTCATTATATTTCCTAAAGCCCCTGAAATGGCTTCCTGTCCCAAATTGGGCGGATAGGTGAACATGCGCCCCTGACGTTGATACGACACCGCCATAGTGTCGGCAACTCTGGCAAAAAGCATATCATTATATGCCTTTTGTATCTGCTCATCAGCCAATTGGGGCATCCATTTTTTATTGATTAGTTGCCCCTCGTTGTCAATTACTCTTAGTATTTTATCTTCTGCGGGATTAAATTCTTTAAACATTATACCTCCTGATTCATTAAATTATTATTTAGAAAATTTCCAGATAGTAAAAATTCCATGCAAAAGTACATAAATTAATTGAATTACTTGCAATATTATTTTAAAAAAAAACATAAAGGGGTTACTAATACCGATACGATTATAGTCCAAGCCTGATATGTCCATGTCGGGACATGGACATTGAAAATAACAGCTACTCTATCGGCATTATACCAAAAGCGTTTGGACTAAAACTTAGTATGTAATGGTATTACATGTACGGGACAGGTTCGTGTGCGGGACAGGTTGGTGGTCATTTATTGTCATTATTGGTCATTTGGTGGTCATTGATGAGATTTAGGCAGAGCCTAAAAAGATAGAAGCGACAGAGATGAAATCTCTGCCGAACGGGGATTTTGTGCCTCGGACGACTAACAAAGAAATCAATAAGTTTTTGGAGCAAGGCTATGATAGCATTTTTGAGGTGCGCATCAATAGAATATGCGCCGAGGAACACCCTGAAAATCAGTCGCATGTGGTGGCTTTTTTGAAGGCGAATGAAGGAGCTAAACTTTAGAATTGAGATTATGGACAACCCAGTAGATATTATGGACACCTGAGTAGATATTATGCACACCTGAGTAGATATTATGCACACCTGAGTAGATATTATGCGCACCTGAGTAGATATTATGGACACCTGAGTAGATATTATTGACACCTGAGTAGATATTATTGACACCTGAGTAGATATTATGCACACCTGAGTAGATATTATTGACACTTGAATAGATATTATCAAATATAAAATACAGAAATAATAATAACAAACAAATAATCAATTATTTACAAATAAAAAAATGGGAAAATAAAACAATCTCGCTTTGATGCGAATGAAAGAGTAGAGGAATTTACTGTTACTCATGCCATTATATTGGCAGTAATCCTCGCGTTTGCAGGTTATAAAACAGCCCACGACGTGCTGATGGCGGAAATTAGGAAGGCTATACAGAAGCAAACGGATATATTATCGTGCTCGCAGAGTATTGACCAAAGGACGTTATGGCGAATGGACCTTATGGTTTTCGGAATTCGCACCCAGAGATGGCAACCTCAATTTTTTTGTGGTTGACTCTAAGTGAAGCCTTCACTTTGAGTGAAGGCTTCACTAACAAAAAACATCTTTTTTGTGAAATACTACACGTATAAAAGATTTCTACAACAATATACATTTAACCTTTTAAAATTCAGAAACGCTATTTAATAACTAAATAGCGTTTCTTTTTTTTTGATACCTCCAAGTCAATAATGAAGTGATTGTAAAAAATATGCTTCACAAGCGCCTTAGGGATTAAGACGTTTCACTTTGGAATTAAATGAGGCGCGATAGTTTTTAAGTCATCCGTGATGGTTATTAAGTAGCGTCAGAAAATTATTAATTGATTTCAGAAAATAATTGAATGATACGTTCAAACAATTAAATGACCTTCGACAATAATTAATTGGCGCTAGAAAATAATTAAATGGCGACAGAAAATAATTCGTTGAGACGTTAAAATACCTAACTGCGATGATGCAATAAAAAAATACTAACACTAAATCCCCAAGACCTCGCAGTTGAAACCCGGGTAGGCTGTTACGACAATTATATAGAATGTCTTAATACCTGACTACTATCACTTACTCTTTAACTGCTGTCAGTTCATAAGGAAATCATCGCAGTCGAAAACCGGATAGCATGAGTTCGTTATTAAATGGTGATAGTTAATCATTAGATGGGAGGAGTTAGCTTCTTGATAGCAGGAGTTAACTTCTTGATGGGATATGATAGTTGCTTGATGATAGCAGTGGATTATACCGATACGGTATCTGTAATAGTCCAACCCCGACATTACATGTACGGGTGGCGGCACTATTGTCACCAATGTGGAAGAACCCGCCACGCGTACGGCAAGCACCAAAACGCACAAACGCATCTTTCAAGCAGCCGATGGTATAGAAACTTCTAACTATAACTTTGGCGATTGGATTTATTTTGTTGTGCTGTAAACAAAACGTTCCTACGTTTTAAATTAAAAGAAAATATTTAGGAATTACAACGCCTAACATTGTCGTTACAACGATAATGGTAGGCGTTATAACGTTAATGGTAGTCGTTATAACGATAATGGTAGTCGTTATAATGGCAATGGTAGTCGTTATAACGGCAAAGCTAGTCGTTACAACGGCAAAGCTAGTCGTTATAACGGCAAAGCTAATCGTTATAACGGCAAAGCTAATCGTTACAACGGCAAAGCTAATCGTTATAACGGCAAAGCTAGTCGTTACAACGGCAAAGCTAGTCGTTACAACGGCAAAGCTAATCGTTACAACGGCAAAGCTAATCGTTACAACGGCAAAGCTAATCGTTACAACGGCAAAGCTAGTCGTTACAACGGCAAAGCTAATCGTTACAACGGCAAAGCTAATCGTTACAACGGCAA
>CAIOJS010000059.1 GCA_903858655.1 uncultured bacterium
TGACACTGTTTTGAAAAAATCAGGGCAGGTATGAATGAGGAGTGACACTGTTTTGAAAAAATCAGGGCAGGTATGAATGAGGAGTGACACTGTTTTGAAAAAATCAGGGCAGGTATGAATGTAAAATGATGCAAATTTACATAAAACAGTCCATTTTGCACTTATATTTGATATAAATACACCAATAATTCAATAGAAACAAGCCGAATTCTAATTACTTTCAATAATCTTCAACAATTCATCTAATTTCGGACTTAGGATAATTTCCGTGCGACGGTTTTTGCTGCGAGCTTCAGGTGTGTTAGCTTCTTCGACAGGACTAAATTGACTGCGTCCTGCGGCAATAATCCGTTCAGCATTGATGCTTGAATTATTGAGCAATATGCGAACCACAGTCGTGGAGCGTTTGGTGCTCAAATCCCAATTGTCAAGGATTTGGTCTGTGCCTTTATAGGGCACATTGTCGGTATGTCCTTCCACCATAATATTGATGTCAACATTGGTTTCTAAAACTTTGGCAAGCTTCTTCAAAGCATCCACGCCTTTGGTTGTTACTTCATATTTGCCCGATGCAAACAACAGCGATTCGTCCAAAGAAACATAGACCTTGCCATTCTTTTGCTTCACCGTGAGTCCTTTGTTTTCGTAGCCTAACAATGCTTCCGACACTTTGTTCTTGAGCGCTTTCACCACGGAATCTTTTTTAAATAGAATAGATTCTAATTCCGCCAAGCGGGCTTGCTTCTCGTCGAGTTTTGCTTGCAGTTCGTTCAGGTTGGTCTTTTTCTCATCCAAGTCTGAGGCTAATTTCTTCAAATCATCCTCTTTTTTCTGCAACACATCTTTCGTTTTTTCTAATTCCGTAATAAGTTTCTGTGTTTCGCTCTTATTGCCTGAAACCAAAAGCTTATTATTGCTCAACAAGGAATCATATGCCAAATTTAAATCTTGATATTTGGCGGTGATATCCCGAAATTTGCTGCCCATTTTCACCGAATCAGTAAGCAATGCCGTGTTTTGCTTTTTCAACTTATCGAGCAGTGCCGTTTGCTCATTAATTTTGGTGGAATATTCTAAGTTCGCACTTTTAAGTCCCGTGTTTTCATCCACACATGACTTATGTGTCGTTTCAATTTCACGATACTTCTTGAGCGAAACGCATGATGTGAGCAGCATAGCACAACATGCAAAGACCAATATCTTCTTAAAAGTTTTCATGGTAAAAATATTTTTTTTCAAAAGTACTAAATAAAGATAGCACCCTTGAACAAAAACCTATAAGATATTAACAGGCTTGTGTTAGAAATCAATTTCGAGCAACACAGGACAATGGTCAGAGTGCTTGGCTTCGGGCAATATCACCGAGCGGCGAATGCGATTGGATAGCGACTCACTCACCATATTATAATCTATCCGCCAACCCAAATTCTTGGCTCGCGCATTGGCTCTATAGCTCCACCAGGTGTATTGATGCGCCTCACTATTGCAGGCTCTGAACGAATCCACGAAGCCTGAAGCTATAAACTTTGACACCCATTCCCGCTCCTCCGGCAAGAATCCCGAACTGGTGGCATTCCGTATGGGGTCATGAATATCTATGGCTTTATGGCAAATATTATAATCGCCGCAGATAATCAAATTCGGACGTTTTTTTTTCAATTCATTCACCCACGTCAAAAAATCCTCCAGCCATATCATCTTGAAACCTTGACGTTCATCGCCACTCGAACCTGACGGATGATAGACATTAATCACCGAAATATCACCATAATCAACACGCAACACCCTGCCTTCGAAATCATATTTCTCTATCCCCATGCCGTAAACAACATTGTCAGGTTCTACTTTGGTGAGTATGCCCACGCCACTATATCCTTTTTTCTGTGCCGAAAACCAATAGTTTTTATATCCCGCAATTTCAAAATCCAACAAAGGAATTTGATCGGGTTGTGCTTTTGACTCTTGAAAACAAACGATATCGGGGTCCACAGCAGCTATCCATCCCAACAAATCTTTTGATAATGCAGCGCGAATGCCATTCACATTATAGGTGATAATTTTTTTCATAAAGATATTTTTCGCTAAACTAAACGGTTTTTAAATACGTTCATTGTATATTATATGTAAATTTGCACTCATTTTCCGAATTCATGAATGTCATTCTTTAAAAAAACCATACCGAAAACTGTCGAAAACTGCTCCGACCAAGAGCTGATTCAATTATATCGCACCTCCAACGATGCGAAATATATTGGCGATTTGTTCGACCGTTATGCGCATCTTGTGTATGGCATCTCTTTAAATTATTTTGACCGTGACGACGACCGTCGCGAAGCCGTGATGCAAGTGTTCGAAAAACTCTATGAGGCTCTGAAACAATTCGAAATTACCAATTTCAAGAGTTGGTTGTATAGCGTTGCCAAGAACCATTGCTTGATGTTGGTCAAAAAAAACAACACGGTTTCTTTCAACGAACAGCTTGAACTAAAAAATATTCAAGAGGATTTTATGGAATTCGAGGAGCCTTTTTCTCTTAATCATGATTCGGGAAATGACAGAGAAACCAAATTGCCAGAAGCATTAAAAAACTTGAACGATGAACAACGAATTTGTGTCGAATTATTTTATCTCCACGAAAAATCCTACAAAGAAATTGTGGACATAACCTCTTATTCAATGAATCAGGTCAAGAGCTTTATCCAAAATGGAAAACGTAATTTAAAAATCATGCTCGAAGCGTAAAATGAAAAACATCAAAATACATAGCAGCATATTAGGACCTTCGGGTTGCATACGCGAAGGTGCCTTTGCCGATTATTTTCAGCAGAAACTTTCTGTGGATGAAACACGTATGTTCGAACTCCATCTTTCCGAATGTTTATTGTGTAGCGATGCCTTTGATGGATTTGCAAAACAGGAAAACGCCTCCAAAGCTGCGTCAGATATTTCTTTGTTGAAAAATGAGATTCAGAAAACATATTCCACATCCGTTGTAGCTATTTCAAAAAAAAAGAACAATAAACGCTACCTCATCACGGGTTTGTCCATTGCAGCAAGCCTTTTTATAGTAGTTATATCCTATTATCTGATACAACTTCAAACCAATAATGCAGCCAAAGAAATGGCTATTGAAACTCCTAAGATAGATGATAAACGCACTTCTGCTGCTATTGACGTTCTTGAAAATCAATCGAAAGATATTCCTCTTGAAGAAAAAACAACCATAACAACCCAAGAACAAACAAAATCTGAAACCAAAACCACTAGAGGCGTGGCACCTGCTGAAGGGAAAAAAGAAGATTTAAAAATCCCTATTGCTGACGTTACCGGTACTAAAGATGCTGAGAACGATAAGAATTATAAAAGCACACCTCAACAAGCAGGTGATGTAATGGGCGGATCCAAGGCTGAACAAAAATACGCCAATCCAACTGCCGGACAAACCACCAATCTTTCTACCATAAACCCTACAAGCGGCTATGTAAACAACGGTATCGTTGCCGATGAAATTAGCACAGAGAAAAACATACAATTGCAAGAAGTCACCGTGATGGGGAAAAAGGGCAAAAACAAAGCAGACAATGCTAAAGCTGTTACCAAATCATCTGCCCAAGCCGGACCTACCACAACCATCAATTCCGCCATTTCCTTTTACGATGCCTCCGAATACGACAAATCCATCGCCACCTGCAAAACCTTGATTGACGGCGAAACGGATGTTTATACCGCCCAATATTATTTAGGGATGAGTTATTACAAAAACAATCAACTCGACAAAGCGATTGCCCAATTCGACAAACTCATTCAGCAAAAAGACAATTCCTTCTATGAATTGGCGCTATGGCAAAAAGCCCTCATCTTGATTGATCGCAACAACAAAACCAAAGCCCTTGAATTGCTCAACCTCATCGTGTTACATGGGGGTGCTATGAAAGATAATGCAGTGAAAAAGATAGAGGAGTTGAATAAATAGGGCTGATTAGAAATTCTACTTGATATGAATTGATTAAAGTATTATTCTTAATTTGATTTCTAAACATTCGGTTCGGCATGGGTTTCTACCTCATGATCCTTATGCTTTCTATAGGATTCACACTTGCATATAATTTTGATTCTCAGTAGTAAAATATTTATTTAGGGTCGTCAAAACCATCCTTGCTAAAGCAAAAGACACATTCGCTAAAGCCAAAGACACAATTGCTAAAGCGAATGACACATTCGCTAAAGCTACAGACACATTCGTTAAAGCAAAACACACATTCGCTAAAGCGATAGACATATTCGCTAAAGCGACGGACACATTTGCTAAAGCGACAGACACAATCGCTAAAGCGACGGACACATTTGCTAAAGCGACAGACACAATCGCTAAAGCGATAGACACAATTGCTAAAGCTAATGACACAATTGCTCAAGCCGGCTTAGTTTTAGTTACTTTCGATACATCTTAGGTGCTTATCAATATTAGTCTTTGCCCAACTAAACTTATATAAACTGAGCCCGACGCTACTCCACCGTTATCTCCATTATCTTCCCTATCAAATCATGCTGAGGGAAAGGAATAAACTGCTGCTCAAAGGGGCTGCCATGCCACCAATCGGTGTTATGAAACTCCTGCGAAATCACCAACAGCATCTGATTGTTGGGTATCGAAGTGATTTCGTCGTTCATATAACCCACCACCCGCAACTTATCTTTCTCGGGACCTATCCGCCAAATGATTTCGGTGGGTTTCCATTCTATTTGAAAATAATAATAGTCTGCAGCAAACATCTCATCATCGGAGACGGGCGTGCGCTCAGTGATGGCGCGATACCAATAATCCCAACGATGCGCCATAAAACTTTGGTTTCCATATTGCACAGGCTGACATCCCACATCATACTTGACAGGTTGCGGACATGCCATATCCCAATTAGTGCAACACACCATCACATTGCCCGTATCCTGAAGCATAGACGTTGGCAAGGGCACATTCCACATCGAAGTCTGACGACGGTCGGCAATAGGATAATAATATGCCGGCGGAAACTGATACAAAGGGCAATAATCCACCGTCTTCAATATCTCGAAATCAATCTCCGAATAAGAAGTCGTGCGCGAACGTTTATCGTTGCTGCCGCCGCCGTATTTCGAAAGATAGCCCTTCGATCTACACTCGCGACAATCATTCCACGGCTCGGTGCCATTGGTAACCAACCATATCGCATTGGTGATGCCATTCCAAATGCCGTTTTTGTTCAGCAACTCCGTAAGCTTCACCTTCACCGTGTATTTCCCATACGCAAAACCTTCACGCGTAATGACGCCCACACTTTGCTTTTTCCAATCACCATAATGTGAAGCTGCATTGCGCATCACCACATTGCGGCTCACGGTATCCACATCCACCTGCTGACATGGGCAATCCACCGTGTGGGGTTGAATGCTTATCAATTCTTCTTTCTTATAAAATGCCCGATTCCAATTGAAATCCCGCATCGAATAATTATCCTGTAACACATCTGCAATCAAAGGGATGTTATCCAACTTGCCCGAAGCATTCACATTATTAATAAACTGCCCAAGCGGCGCATTTTTATACAAATAATCATTATAGGCACATGTCCTGGTATAATATTTCTGATAATGATGAGGGTCGAAATCCTGAGGATTTGAATATACTCCCGTTGTCAAATTGGGCTTCGCGATAACCTGCAAATCATGCACATTATTCACCACAATCACCCCCTTCATGCTCGACCCTTCACCATAAAGAAAATAATAATACGGATTCACAAATCTATCATTATGTTTTCGTTGGATATGGCTGATATAATCCGGCAAGGTATTCTTCTTAATATTATCCGCAGTACTCACCACCAACATAAAACTATAGGTTCCCATGCGGGGATTGCGTGTCCATCGTTGATTTTCTTCTTTATAATAATAGCGCTTTTCGTTGCGTGGGTTTCCTGTGATGCGGATCTTACTCGTCACCGTATGAAACTGCCCATCTGAAGGTATGGCAGCCGTTTCCACAAAGCTGAGGGTAGTGTCTGCCCAACTACCGTAGAAGTTTTCCTGCGCATAAGGATGTTCTTTGGTGCTGCCCAAAGCGCATTCAGGGAACTTATACGATTCGTTTTGATAATAGATTTTATAATAATATTGCTGCGCACTTCCGCTGTTGTTCTTGATGGTGAATTCAAAATCAAAGTTGCCATCTGCTGTTTGCCGAATGGAGGGAATGGTGAACCCGTTGATGGCATCTTGATAATCCAGATACAACAACTTTGTGGTCTTATCGCCCGTTACAAAAGTATTCCAATTGGTCAATGATTTGAAATCCTTCACTTCAAAGTCGAGGCTTTGTTTCGTTTTAGTCCCCTGTTTGCAGCATGAAAGTACCAACAAAGCACCAACAAAAAACAAGTTCTTATATCGTTTAAATCGCATCATTATTCTGAAATTGATGTTGATAAAGAGTACAACCCGACATTCTCAGGCAAATCTGTATTGACATTTCTATTCTTACACAAAGTGAAAAATGAAAAGGTTTTATTGCCTGTGAAATTGCCTGCTGAAAGCATGAGGTTCTCATAATACTTAGGATTATTATCCTTATCATATCCTTTGAAATCAATGTTGCCCATAATGTGATAGCCCTTGTCAGTGAAACATATCCACTTCATATCATACCGCCACGAATTACTATATGAAACCAATTCCTTGATGCCATTGCCATCCAAATCTCCCACGAAATACGTATTCTCGGGATTGAGCGTATCGCATTTATTGTCGAAATTCCTTTGTTGGATGCAGATGTTTTTGCCTTGTTCTATGTCCACTTCAAACAATTTATAAAAACAGCGATCGGTTCTCCCTTCTTTATACAAAAACAAAACATTGTCCGTTGCATCGGCTTGTATGAAATTGCCCGTAATCATTTTGCTTTCATAATTTATCTGAGCACCTTCGGTCAAATAACCTAAGAAACGATTCGTCCAAACGCCTTTCTCGAAATCCAATAGAAATACTTCTCCCGTTTTGTCGAGCACCAAAAGACTTTGTTTCTTATTTGATTTTTGATGAAAGGTTTGTATCAGCTTAATGCCTTTTTCTATATGGCTGTTTTCTTTCGATATAAGCACTATCTCTTGACTTCGGGGATTATATGCGAACATTTCCAAATCCTTTGCCTCCTCACCAACACAAATGATTTCATCCACTCCATCTCCATTCACATCTGCCGCAAGAGGCGCAATTTTTTTTTGTTCCGATGAAAAAACCGTATCATCTATCTTGATAAAATTAAATAGATTTTTTTCGGGAACAAACCAAACGATGGCTGTCGGCTGCTGATGTTTCAAAATAAGTAGCTGCTGTGTCTTAGTATTTTTCGAAACAAAATATCCACTTACAACATTATCTCCTTCTAATGCTAAAGATTTTGTTCCATCCGTACTGAGCAAAGAAGTGTTTTTTACATTTACAGCAAGCTCTTTCTTTGCATAAAATGTCTCATAAGGCGGTTGATTTGGCATGGCATGAAACGAATAATTCTTTACCGTTTCATCCACCATAGGTTTATTTCCTTTGAGATGTTGATTGCCTAAAATCAACACCACATCATCCAAATAAACATCGCGATTGCAGTTGTTCCAATAAAACACTTTCACCATGTCAGTCGCTTTCAATTCCACATCCTTGATTTCGGCTTTGCCGCTGATATAAAACCAGATGTTTGCCACAGGCGATTCCTTTTGGATGGGTACCAAATGCGAATATTTCACCTTATTACTTGCACTCACAATTTGAAACACAAACTTCCCCGACCATTTTTCATCCTTCGCAGGCAGATATACCCATGCTCCAAAGCGAGCTTCTGACAAAGAATCATAATGAAACTCTTTAAAAGGCTTTTGAATTATGATGCTATAGCGATTCTTGCCGCTCACTTTCGCGGATTGTTTGCCCGAAAAAGCATATTCAGTAGAAATATGTTTGTTATTTTTGACGTTTTCGAAATTATAGCAATAGGTGTTTGCGTAACTCATGCTATCGTACGCAGCAATTCGATAATGCACCACGGGAGTCTTTGGGATGAATACCTTGTATTTCAACAGATACACTATATAAATACAAATCAATGCAAGGGCAAACAGCAAACCAAGAAAAAGAAATACACGTTGTTTTTTATGCATGAAATAAGAAGTTTTTTAGCAGTGATACTAACGAATTTTAGCCTAAATTATTCTATTCGAAAAAAAATGTTGTGATAATATCTATTTTATTCATAATTTTGTAGCTTCATAATTTATAAAATGACTGTATTATCCATAATCATTCCGGCATACAATGAAGGCAACACGATTCATCTGATTTTAGATAAAGTGAAAGCCGTTAAGATGGTGAACGCTATCGAGAAAGAAATAATCATTGTGAATGATTGTTCTAAAGATCATACTGAAGAAGCCATCATGAACTACAAATCAGCGAATCCTGATTTGAACATTCAGTATGTGAAACATGAAAAGAATGCCGGGAAAGGTGCTGCGCTACACACAGGCATCGCGAAAGCTACAGGCGATTATTTGATTATTCAAGATGCCGACCTTGAATACGACCCCGAAGAATATAACATACTGTTGAAACCGATGGTGAATGGTTTTGCCGATGTGGTTTATGGTTCCCGCTTCATTGGAGGCAAACCGCATCGCATTTTGTTTTTTTGGCATTCTATCGGCAATCGCTTTCTGACAAAAGTGTCGAATATGTTCACCAATTTGAACCTGACCGACATGGAAACCTGCTATAAATTGTTCAAAAGAGAATTTATTCAAAGTATAAAACTTCGAGAACATCGTTTCGGTTTTGAGCCGGAAATCACAGCAAAAATATCCCGCGTGAAAGAATTGCGGATTTATGAAGTGGGCATATCTTACTACGGACGCACCTACGCCGAAGGCAAAAAGATTAGTTGGAAAGATGGTTTCCGAGCTATCTACTGCATACTGAAGTATGGACTTTTCAGGTCGAAATAAATGATGATTTGGGCGATTTAGAACCCATATTCATCATAAAATCTATTCAGCGTGCTATACAAATCTTCGAAAGCAACATAATGTTTGCTGCATCCTTGACGAGCACAGAATTTGACCTTTCCGCCAATTTCCATCTTCAAAGGAACCATGGGAGCCTGACATTCATCGCAAGGTTCTGTTCCATTTAGAACTTGATTGCAATGCGGGCAGGAGAATTCTGCAATATCAATACCCGTAATATCCATATCAGAATGATGATCGAAACAGCCGTAAATAGAACACAAACGGATAGTTCCTCTTGTTTTTCCTAATTGAATGTTGAGTTTGATGCTCGGTTTGTCGTGCAACAAATTTTCTTTATCCATCAATGATTTTTGGCATAATGGACATTTAACGCTGATAGACACTGTTTTACTCATAATATGACCTCCTATAATTAAAAATTATTTCAGACTATAAAAGTACACAATTTTTTGCACGTACGCAAGCTTTTTAACAAATAAATATTTTTTCATTAGTTTTTGTTGCATCATTCTAAAAAGTATTATCTTTACCGAATTATTTTTTATGTTATTTTCTAAATCAAATTTATAAACCAAAACTTTAAAATTATGTTCGAAATTAGTCATTTACACCCAATGTTAGTGCATTTTCCAATTGCGTTGATCACGATTGGATTTTTTGCTGATGTGTTAAGTTTATTTTTCAATAAAAAAGAGCCCTGTTTGTCGAAAGTCGGATTTTATCTGATGATTGTCGGAACCTTAGGTGCCGTTGCTGCTTTTCTGTCGGGCGAATATTTCACCCATGAATATAACGGTGTTCTGGGCGAATTGAAAGAGAACCATGAATTGTTTTGTAAAATTGCTATGTATGTGATGATAGCTGCTAGCCTTATCCGCATCTATCTCGTATGGAAAAAGAAAACCTATGGCGGACTGAAATGGTTGGTTTTCGGTTTGTATTTCGTGGCAACCGTAAGCGTCGGTTATGGCGGTTTGTTGGGTGGTACGATGGTGTATAATTATATGATAGGATTGCAAGATACGAGCAATGAAAATGCTATGGACAGCACGAAAGCTGAAAGCAAAACCGTCATCAATCTGAAAGCGGCTCTGCAAGGCGAGACCACTGCATCTGCCAAATATGCAGCTTTTGCACAGAAAGCCACCGAAGAAAATCAACCTCAAATTGCTGTTTTGTTCAATGCTGCCTCGAAATCGGAAAGCATACATGCTGCCAATCATCACAAAGTGTTGGAGGAAATGGGATATAAGGTGGATGTGAAACCAGAAGCTTTCAACGTAACGACCACGAAAGAGAATTTAGCGGCTTCCTACAATGGCGAAAAACATGAAGTGGAACAAATGTATCCTGAGTTTTTGAAGCAAGCTCAAGCCGACAATGCTGATAATGCCGTGAAATCTATCAACTATGCGCTTGGCACGGAAGAAAAACACATGGACCTCTTCAAAAGCGCGATAGATGCTTTGGCAGCCAACAAAACGAGCACCTTGCCAACACAATATTTTATTTGTCCGAAATGTGGATTCACCTATTCCAAAGATGACGTGGAAGAAAGCTGCGAACAATGTGGCACCACGAAAGACAAGTTTTTTGTAATAAAGTGATATCGTGAATTGAGTTATATTGCGGAAGAATTGCTTTCCCACTAATTTTAGGTATTTGTTTTTAAATCTAAAGAAAACAAAATGAAAGATAAACCTGGACCTACGTCCGATGCAGCTCATCCAGATGAATTGCACCAGGCACCTGACAAAAAAGTGTGTGTTCTTATTCCCACTGGATATCTCTACGTTTATCCAAAGGATATTGCCTTTATCAAATCCGAAGGGAAACATTCTTTTATGACCAATTCGGAAAATAAAGAGCAAGAAACTTGCCTAGGTTTGAAAAAGCTTGTGTTCACATTTCACGATAGCGACTTCGTGCTGGTGCATAAAAGCTATGCCATCAATCGCCGATACCTGCATGATGTGCCTTTTAAATATCGTCTTTGCACTTTGGAAATTGGCGACCAACTTGTTAAAATACCGCTTTCGTGGCGAGGTAAAAAAAGATTGAAATAAATAAGGTTGTTTTACTTTTTTGGAAAATTGGCGCAAATTTCACCGATTTGGGGCGTTTTATGCCCATTTTTTGACACCTTCAATTTTACGATTATTCCCTAAAACGTTACGATTATTCCCTCAAACGATACGATTATACCAAAATTCGAACAAAATTGCACACAGGCTATAAATGTTGTTACTTTGCCCTTTCATTCATTAACACTAAAAACAAATAAAATGACAGTAACATTTCTAAAAATCAGAGTATCCAGAGCCTTCAAAAGGCTTGGTTCAACATTATTAGCTGCCTTTGCGAAAGGTACAAAATTTCAATTGGATCCGGATGCAACAAGCCCCACTCACAACGATGCAGCGGTTCATGGAGCCGCCGACAACCTGTCGGCTGCTCACAACCTGAGACAAATAAACCCCTCAACACAAAACACGCAAGCAGAAACAGTGTGCCGTAACATACTGAATGATATGTTAGACGGTAATGCTAACTATCTGGAAACCACTGCAAACACAGTGGCAAAAGAGGCAGGAGATCCTGCAGCCGGATTAGAAGTAGTTACCCGCATCGGATTTAAGGTAGCAGGCAAAGGAGGCGGCAAACGCAACATCGGTTTCATTGATAGCGGCGTTGGCTGGGCACATGCTCATGAAGCAAAAAGCAGAAAAGGAGTGGAAGGACATGTTTGGAATGTGGGGACACCCGATGCCAAAGGCACTCCGCCAACGGAAACCAATACCTATTAACCTGAGTTCGGGATAAAAGTTATCAACATGGGTTGTTCGTAAAATAATGAAATACAAATAAATAGTAGCATTAAAATTGATTATATTTGTAGTACAAACCAACAAAAAATCAAGATCAATGCTACAGGACAAAATTATTGAAATTTTTATTACTACA
>CAIOJS010000060.1 GCA_903858655.1 uncultured bacterium
AATATATATTAAGGTATGAATGAAACATCTTATGTCAAAAAATAAATTGAAATATATTCTTGTCATATATAAAATAGAACATGCCATTAATATTTAGAAGCATAGTATTATCAATTATAACTATATCATTATTAAATTATACATAGAAATGAATCTTTTGTTTTTAGAAATAGATTAAAAACATCAAAAAGTTGAAAATTCTATCTTCAAGAAAAACATCTGAAATATTTTCATCAAAAAATATATTGCGAAAATAAAGTCGGAAAATTTTGCCATAAGCTCCTTTTTTCTCTAAAAATATGTATTTTTGTAAAAAAAACGAAATCCTTTGACCAACAGAACCCAAAAAAGTGCCCTAAAAGTGCAACAAGGCGTTGCCCAACCCTCGTCTATCAATAGCGATGCACTGCAACAAATCCGCCAAAACAAAGCCGCCGCCCTTTCAACGGCGCAATTGGTTGACGGTATCCTTGCGGGCAACATCCCTCTGCTGAGCAAAGCCATCACACTTATTGAAAGCACCCTCTCAGTGCATCAAATGCAGGCACAAGAGGTGCTCGCTGCCTGCCTGCCTCATGCGGGAACGTCCTTGAGGGTAGGCATCACGGGCGTGCCGGGGGTTGGCAAAAGCTCGTTCATCGAAGCCTTAGGCTCACATCTGACGGCTAAAAACCATCGCGTGGCTGTGTTGGCGATTGACCCAAGCAGCTTACGCACCAAGGGCAGCATCCTCGGCGACAAAACGCGCATGGAATCTTTGGCTGCCGATGCGCGTGCCTACATTCGTCCGTCGCCTGCTTCGGGCACTTTGGGCGGCGTCGCCAAAAAAACTTGGGAGAGCATCATCCTGTGCGAAGCTGCCGGATTCGACACCATCTTTGTGGAAACGGTCGGCGTGGGACAATCCGAAACTCTGGTACATTCTATGGTTGATTTTTTTCTTTTGCTGATGATGCCGGGCGCCGGCGACGAGCTGCAGGGCATCAAACGCGGCATCATGGAGATGGCTGATGCCATCGTCATCAACAAAGCTGATGGCAACAATATTGCCCGTGCCAATGCCGCAAAATCAGACTATCAGAATGCACTTCATCTGTATCCGCCTGCTGATTCGGGATGGATTCCGCAGGTGGCGCTCTGTTCGGCTTTGGAAAATACGGGCATCGAAGAGGTGTGGGACGTGGTGGAAGATTATGTTAAATTTACTACTGACAATACCTATTTTCACCAAAAGCGCAACGACCAAAACCTCCAACTTATGCACCAAGCTTTGCAGGATTTATTGCTTACGGATTTTTATCAAAATGAAGAAATCAAAGCAAACATCCTTAAAATTGAGCAAGAAATTCATCAAAAGAAAATCTCCGCCTACAATGCTGCGCAAAGCTTGAGCAATTTGTATCATACGCTTTTGAAGAAGAAATAATACTGCTGTCGCGATTTATTTTCGTATGTAGCAATTTATTTTTCTTTTTTGGCGTTTATATATTACACAAGAAATTATATCTTTGCATCCAAAAACCTTCAATCAATGAAAACATTAAAAATAATCAGCCTTTGCCTTGCGGCTTTGATAGTAGCAGGCTTCTTTTCCATGTCTTGCAAAAAGAAAGACACAACCACAAAAACCTCTAGTTATCGCGCAGCGCAGGATAATGCTACCGCGGAAGCAACTTTTAACAGGTCGTACAACCAAATTTCAAAAGCGTGTCGTCAAGTTGGAGCCAAAAGTACCAATGATACAATTCAAGGTTGTCCTGTCATATATATTACAGGAACATGGCCCAAAACCGTTACGCTTGATTTCGGAACAGCCTGCACGGGAGATGATGGCGTTGTGCGTCGCGGAAAAATTATTTCTATTTGTACCGGACTTTATATTGACTCAAATACTGTCATTACTTCGACCCTTGATAATTATTATGAAACTATCAATGGCGTTGACCATCACGTTACGGGGACCCAAATCATTAAAAACTTAGGACATAACCTTGCCGGTCACATGCACTTTTCTGTGGATGTTCAAAACGCTAGCATTGCCTATTCTGAAGGAACCATTAATTGGACTTCTCAACGGGACAATGAATGGGTAGCAGGTTCCGGAACCTTGCTGAATCCTTTTGATGATGAATATCTTGTTACGGGGACTGCAAGCGGCACTGACATTAATGGAGCTGCATTCACCGTGAATATTACAACTCCTCTTTTATGTAAATTTTGCACGACTCTATGGAGTTGGATAGTGGCTTCGGGCAAACTTGATGTTGTGAATGCCGGTTATCCCACCATCACGGTTGATTATGGCGATGGCTCTTGCGATTTCATCGTGTATGTAATCGTCAATGGAGTCACCTATACCTTTGTATTAGGATAAACTAAAAACCTTTCATCAGCCCGCAACCCATTTCCGTTGCGGGCTTTTTTTATGACGTATGAAAAAACTCGTAATCGTTCTCATCGTTTTAGTGATAACTTATCTGTTGGTGTGCCTTTGGGTATATTTCTTTCAACAACGCATCATATTCCAGCCGCAAAAAGGTTCGCAGCCCCCTCCCGATGATTTGAACATCAAAGAGCAATGGATTACCACCGCAGACGGACAAAAACTCCACGCTTGGTGGATGCCTGTTGACACCAATGCGCTCACGGTTTTGTTTTTTCATGGCAATGCAGGCAACATTTCGCGCAGCGATAAACGTATGCGGATGTTTCGCGAGATGGGATTTAATGCCTTGGCTGTTGACTATCGTGGATACGGCATCAGCACGGGCGAAATCAAAAAAGAAGAAGATATTTATGAAGATGCGCGTGCCGCGTATGAATTTCTTATCAGGAACAATGGCGTAAACGAAGAGAAGATAATCATTTGGGGATGGTCTTTGGGCGGTGCCGTAGCAGTAAATTTGGCACAAAACAAAAAATGTCACGCCTTGGTGATGGAATCCACTTTTTTTAATTTAGAAGAAGTGGCGAAAAAAACATTTTGGTTTCTCCCGAACAAACTTTTATTAAGATACCATTTTATGTCTTCCGAAAAGCTTGCGAATATAAAGGTACCGATATTATTTCTGCATAGCAAACAAGACGAAACGCTACAGTATAGTAATGGTATAAAACTTTTCGAAAAGTTCACCGGAAAGAAAAAATTTATTGAGACCATCGGCGATCACAATCATGGTATTTTCGATTCACAAGAAAAATTTATTCCCGAAGCACTACCATTTTTGATGAATGAAACGCAGAAATAGTACCTTTGCAAAAATTTTTACAATGAAACTTTATAAGATATTTTTAGTGATAGCTTCACTAAGCGTGTTCATAGCCTGTGGTCCGAGCAAGCAACAGGAAGAAAAACAAAAGCGTAAAGAAGATTCCCTGATGGATATTCAGCGCAACAATGCTCTCAACAATGCCGATAAATTCCTCCAACAGGATTCAATTTCTCCTGCCGACACTACCCCAAAACACAAAAAATAGGTCTAAAATATCACCCCATTTTACATCCCCTTATTTAGAATCGGAATATTTTACTGATATAAGTCAAATATTTTCCACAAATTTGTCATCGTGTTCTAAATAATTTTGTAAATTCGCCGCGTTTAAAAGATCATTTTATTTATAAATCATATTATCAGCAATTTAATATAATTGACATGGAAAAGAAATTAAAATTTGTTACTTGTGACGGAAATTATGCTGCCGCCTACATTGCGTATATGTTTACGGAGGTAGCATGTATTTATCCCATCACGCCCTCATCGAATATGGCAGAAAATATTGATGAATGGGCAGCCGCCGGAAAGAAAAATATCTTTGGCGAAACAGTTACTCTATCGGAAATGCAATCGGAAGCCGGCGCTGCCGGAGCCTTGCATGGAGCACTTCAAGCCGGTACGTTGGCAGCAACCTACACCGCTTCACAAGGTTTATTATTGATGATCCCGAATATGTATAAAATTTCGGGTGAATTATTGCCGGGTGTTTTGCATGTTTCTGCAAGAAGTTTGGCAGCACAAGCCTTATCAATTTTTGGCGATCACAGCGATGTGATGAGCACACGTCAATCGGGCTTTGCTATGTTGGCGACAGGTAGTGTTCAAGAAATTATGGATATTGCCGCCGTGGCTCATTTGGTATCCATAAAATCGAGAGTTCCATTCTTGCACTTTTTCGATGGATTCCGCACTTCTCATGAAATTCAGAAGGTAGAAGCTCCAGCAATGGAAGATTTGGAGAAACTTCTCGATAGAAAAGCTTTGCAAGAATTCCGTGAAAGAGCTCTCAATCCTGAACATCCCGTAACCCGTGGAACAGCTCAAAATCCTGACATATATTTTCAATCACGTGAAGCAGCAAACAAGTTCTACGACGTTGTTCCCGACATGGTTGAAGAAAGTATGCAACAACTAAAAGCCATCACCGGTAGAGAATATCATCCTTTTACTTATTATGGTGCCAAAGATGCAGAAAACATCATCATTGCTATGGGTTCTATCACTGATACAACCAAAGAAGTGGTTGACTATTTAATAGCAAAAGGCGAAAAAGTTGGATTAATCTCTGTTCATTTATATCGTCCATTCTCAGCAAAATATTTTTTCAATGTTTGCCCTGAATCTGCAAAAACCATAACGGTGTTAGACCGCACAAAAGAAATCGGTGCTAACGGCGATCCTTTATATTTGGATGTAAAAGATATTTTCTATAATAGACCTAATGCTCCAATAATTGTTGGCGGCAGATACGGATTAAGTTCGAAAGATACTACACCTGCAATGATGCTTTCAGTTTTTGAAAACATGAAAATGAAAGAACCTAAAAATCAATTTACCGTTGGTATTATTGATGATGTCACCTTCAAATCATTACCATTATTGCCGGAAATCAGTGTAGCTCCCAAAGGAACGTATGAAGCAAAATTCTACGGAATCGGTGCAGACGGAACAGTGGGTGCAAACAAGAACTCCATTAAAATCATCAGCGATACCACAGATAAATATTGTCAAGCTTATTTTGCCTACGATTCAAAGAAATCCGGTGGTATCACCGTTTCTCACTTACGCTTTGGCGATCATGCCATTCGTTCTCCTTATTTAGTAAATACTCCTGACTTTGTGGCTTGTCACGTTCCCGCCTATTTGGATAAATACGACATGCTTAAAGGTTTGAAAAAAGGTGGCACCTTCTTGCTCAACAGTATTTGGGATGTGGAAGAAACCAAAAACAGACTGCCAAACCGTATAAAGAAATATATGGCATTGAACGATATTAAGTTCTACATCATTAATGCAACAAAAATAGCGGAGGATATTGGTCTTGGCAACAGAACAAATACAATTACACAAACTTCATTTTTCAAAGTGTCGAATGTTATTCCTTTCGAATTGGCTGTGAAAGAAATGAAGAAAGCCATCGAAAAAACCTATGGTAGAAAAGGAGATGACATCGTGAAGATGAATATTGCTTCTATCGATAAAGGTGCTGATGATGTAGTTGAAATAAAGATTCCTAAAGAATGGAAAGACTTACCAGATGACGTCATTGTTATTGACGAAAGCCGTCCGGAATTCATACGGAATGTTTTTGACCCCATCAATGCTATGAAAGGTGATGATTTGCCTGTAAGTGCTTTTGTTGGCAGAGAAGATGGCACCTTTCCATCGGGCACTACTCGTTATGAAAAACGTGGTATTGCTGTGAATGTTCCTGAATGGATGCCTGATACTTGTATTCAATGTAATCAGTGTGCTTATGTTTGTCCTCATGCTGCTATTCGTCCGTTTTTATTGACTGATGAAGAACTTGCTAATGCGCCTGCCGGAACCAAAACATTGAAAGCAATCGGAAAAGAATTTGCGGGCTATCAATTCAGAATTCAGGTCAGCGCGTTGGATTGCACAGGTTGCGGCAATTGTGCCGATGTTTGTCCATCCAAAATAAAATCATTAGAAATGAAGCCACTTGATACTCAAGTAGCCGAAATCGAACGATTCAATTATATGGATGAAAAAGTAGGTTATAAAACCGAGAACATAGATATCTTCAAAACGTTTAAAAACAGTCAATTTTCTCAGCCATTATTTGAATTCTCTGGTGCTTGCGCCGGATGTGGTGAGACGCCTTATATTAAACTAATCACACAACTTTATGGTGATAGAATGATAGTGGCAAATGCAACAGGATGTTCTTCCATTTATGGAGGTTCAGCTCCTGCAACTCCTTATGCTGCTAGTAAATGCGGGAAAGGCGTTGCTTGGGCAAACTCGTTATTTGAAGACAATGCTGAATATGGATATGGTATTGGCATCGGTGTAGATAAAATGCGTCAACGGATTGAACGATTGATGCAAGAAGGTCTAAAAACCGATTTGTCGAATGAGATTAAAGATGCTTTCAAATTATGGCTAGATAGCATGCATGATGCTGAAAAATCAAAAATAGCATCCGAAGCAGTGTTGTCACAAATTTCTTCCAACTCGAATCCAATAATAAAAGAAATCCTAGATTTGAAACAATATCTGATTAAAAAATCTATTTGGGTGTTTGGTGGCGACGGCTGGGCGTATGATATTGGTTATGGAGGGTTAGATCATGTGTTGGCTTCTGGAAAAGATGTAAATGTGTTAGTATTGGATACTGAAGTTTATTCAAATACAGGGGGGCAGGCATCTAAATCCACACCAATAGCTGCAGTAGCGAAATTTGCTGCATCAGGCAAACGGATACGGAAGAAAGATTTGGGTATGATGGCAATGTCGTATGGTTATGTTTACGTGGCTCAAGTGGCTATGGGAGCTAATTATGGGCAATATTTCAGAGCTTTGAAAGAAGCCGAAGCTTATCCGGGACCTTCATTAATCATTGCGTATTCGCCATGTATTAATCATGGTTTGAGAGCAGGTATGGGACAAACTCAAGAGGAATCAAAACGTGCGGTTGATGCAGGTTATTGGTCTTTGTTCCGTTACAATCCATTGCTCGAAGCTGAAGGAAAGAATCCGTTTATTTTAGACTCAAAAGATCCTAAATGGGACGAATTCCAAGGGTTTTTGGATAGCGAGGTTCGTTATACTTCCCTGAAAAGAGCCTTTCCGAAGGAAGCTGTTGAGCTTTTCAAAGCTGCTGAAGAAAATGCTCGTTGGAGATTTAAGAGTTATGTGCGCATGTCGGAAATGGATTTTTCAAAATAAACAATTACAGAGAAAAATATTATCCAATTAATTTATTTATAAATACTTTTTAAAGAAAAAATATATGGCAAATCTCGGTGTAAAGTTTATGGGTTTGGACTTGAAGAACCCAATCATTGTCGGTGCCAGCAATCTGGTGACAGATATAAAGAATTTAAAGAAAATTGAAGATGCCGGAGCAGCGGCTGTGGTCTATAAGTCGCTGTTTGAAGAACAAATTCAATTGGAAGAGCTTGAACTCGATCAGGATATGATGGAATATTCGGAACGGAATGCAGAAATGCAATCTTTGTTTCCTGATATGAAACATGCAGGACCGGTAGAGTTTTTGATGAACTTGGAAGAAGCGTGCAAAAGCGTTTCTATTCCTATGATTGCTAGTTTAAATGCTGTGTATGAAGATACATGGATTGAATATGCTGAAAAAATAGAACAAACGGGTGTTGCCGGATTGGAATTAAACTTTTACAGCATTCCCAGCAGTTTTGAAACTTCATCAGCACAGATTGAACAAGATCAAATTGATGTGCTGAAAGCGGTGAAAAAAGTGGTTAAGATTCCTGTTTCAGTGAAATTGAGTCCGTTTTATACTAACACATTGGGTTTTATCAAGAAATTGGATGAAGCCGGTGCTAATGGTTTTGTTTTGTTTAATAAACTATTTCAACCTGATTTTGATTTGGATAAAGAAGAATTACATTTCCCGCATTATCTGAGTTATGAAGATGAGAATAGGTTGCCTTTACGTTTCGCCGGACTTTTGTATGGCAATATTCGTGCAAACATTTGCTGCAACACAGGTATTTTCAATGGTGCAGATGTGATTAAAATGATTTTAGCAGGTGGTGATTGCGTTCAGGTGGTCAGCACTTTGTATAAAAATCAAATAAGTCATATAGAAACAATGCTTACGGATATGAACGATTGGATGGAGATAAAGAAATATACTTCGATTGCCGATATCAAAGGAAAATTATCGAAGAAGAACTCTAAAGATCCATTTGCTTTTAAGCGGGCACAGTATGTTGATATCATGATGAAATCGAGTTCTATATTTAAAAAGAATCCGCTCATCTAAACAATACCTTGTACCGAACCTAATAGTCCCCATACTCCTCCAACTGAGTATGGGGATTTTTTTTGAAAATGGACAATGCTTTTCGTTTTTGATATCTCAAAACATCGGAGTTTGATAAATATTGATATGAATCATCTGGCAAAACAGGAAAAATAGGGCTGTAAAAAGATTGGGTATTTTGTGACGACTTATTATCAAAAACTAAATTAAAATACGCACCTATCCATTTTAGGACAGGCATTTTTTCTGTGTCCGTTTACCGTAGGCTATTTCCTTAGTATCGCGGACTGGTTTATAATTTATCATACATTTCTCGTCTTTTACAGTGTTTTCAATGATTGCGTGAAAGGAGTTATTTTGTAAATGACGATTATTATACTTGTAACTAAATTCCGCAAGGTAAAAAGGAAGATACTTTTTGCTTATAGCCCTGTAGCTGCCCTTGATTCCGTTTTTAATGATACTCCAAAAACCCTCGATTGTATTTACCGTTCTAATGCCTTTGCCGTACCCTTCTGAGTGGTTAATCGTGATATGCTCGACTTGTTCGTCAAACTTTTTGTAGCTTTTAAAATCATCCGTAATAACAACACTCTCGTCAGTTTTTACAACTTGTTTAAGCATTGCTAATAGGTTTCGTGATGTAAGTTTTTCTATAATCTTTACATACACTCTACCTTTTTTCTCAACAGCACCCACAACAGGCACTTTTTTAGTTCCACGTCCACGTTTTTCTGTTACGCGAGCTAATGATGCTGTGTTTGATGGCAAAGCTCTTTTACGTGGTTTGCCACCCATATAAGCCTCGTCAAATTCAACAACGCCCTCAAGTCTTAGTTCGTTATTTATCATAGCACATCTTACTCTGTGACAAGCATACCAAGCAGTATGATATTTTACACCTACCGCCCTGCTAATTTCGGCAGCACTCATACCCATTTTAGCGTTATTCATCAGAAATATTATCTCAAAGAATTGCGGCAATGGCAATCTCGTATCTTCAAAGATAGTTCCGTAAAGTACGCTAAAATCTCTGTTACAATCGTTGCAATGCCACCGTATAGACTTATTACGCTTCTTTACTTTAATAGAACCACATAAAATACAATAGTGTTGCTTGCCCCACCTTGTCTTTTCAAGATAGGCAATACACTTGTCTTGTGTGCCGTATTTTTTATGCAGTTCGGATAAGGTCATGTTTTTTTAATTTGTTGTTTTTACGATTGTATTGATTATTTGTTTAATTTTGTTGGATAATTTATTCACTTTAAAATTGAAATTATGAACAAGCACGTTGATGTAAAAGTAACCTACAAGGGTAAAAAAGTAGGAAGAAAATTCTTTGATGACAATCCAGAATTAAGGGATTTATATTTAAAGAAAGAAGATTTTCTTGTACCGTATTTAAAATTGCTGGACGACACCTTGTCTGGAATGTCATCTACTATGCTTATTACAGAAGACGGCAAAGTAACCACTTTTCTTAACGACTCAAGTCTTTAAATCAAAGAAAAGGTCTGTATTCAGAATTGTTCCATCGTATTTTGTTGAACAAGCGCGCAGCACTATATCGCCCGTTTTTTCATCAACAATAGTGGTAATAACGAATTTTTGATTTTCTCCCAACTTATATTTTTTAGATAGGGATGCAATAAACTTTTGTCTATTTTTTTCTAAAGATACAAAATGAGTTTCGGGCACTAATTGTATTTCCGCAATTTCAACTAATTTGTTTCGTTTTTTCATATTTTGTTTAATTATTTTGGTTTATACTTATTACGTCATTTTTATTTCTGTCTTAAAATGGATAGGTGCGTTAAAATATACAATTAGTGGGAGTTAATACTGATAAAATTTCTTCCTGATAAAGGCGCTCAAACGGATGTTGATAAGTATCAATAGGTTTGAGGATTCAATTAAGATATATTAACATTGAAGTACCTAATTGCATATTACCTTTGCAAAAATTATTAATCATTTTAAAATTGAAAAATCTATGAAAAGAACAAAACTCTTTAGTTTGCTTATGGGCATAGCATGTATGATGCTAATGTCAAATTTCAGCAGAGCAATTGCTCAAACAAATGGAACATTAACTTTTACTTTTACGCAGTCGGTGCCTGCAGGTACAACTGCAACCAAGAATGTTATGGCTGTTTGGATCGAAGATAATGCCGGTACTTTTGTTAAAACAAAAATGCGCTTCTGGGGAAATGGCACAAACGACCATTTACCAAGTTGGGTGACGAAATCTACGCAAAATGTGACTGATGCTACCACGGGTGCAACATGTACGGCTTCAACTACTCCTACGGCTTTTGGTGTGAAAACTATTACTTGGGATGGTAAAGGTGCTGTGAGCGGAACTTTAATGCCAGATGGCGTTTATAAAGTATGGATAGAAAGTTCATATTGTAATCCTCAACCTGCTAATGGCACGCATTGGTTGATTACTAGCTTTAGTTTCACAAAAGGACCAGTTGCTGAACATTTGACTCCAACAGGAGATGCTAACTTTAGTGCTATCACTTCTGATTGGGTGCCTACTTTTACGGGTGTTCAAACAAATGAAGCAAAAAATAATATTAGCGTATATCCTAATCCTACTAATGGAATAGTGAATATAAACATAAAAAATTCGTTGAAAGGAACCATTAAGGTTGAAAACATTACCGGCGAAACGGTTTTTGAAGAAAACGTTGACGTAACTGGCAGCAAAGTAGAAACCATTGATTTGAGCAAACTTGCAAATGGAAATTATTTTGTGAAAGTTCAAAGTAGCGACTCTAAGGTTGCTGAAGATTTTAAAATTGTTTTAGGTAAATAATTCAATTAATAACATAAATGAGCGGCTATTCAGTTTTGAGTAGCCGTTTTTTTTGTCATTAATTGTCATTTATTGTCATTAGCTAAAGGGAGGGCGAAATTCCAAACTTCTAACAACAATTTCTCTCATTGGCTTACTTCGAATAACTTCTTCCTATTGACCAACATTTAGCAAATGCCTCTCCCAGTTTCCAATACTTCCTTTGATGCATATCAAAAAACATGGGTTTTACTTTAGCCAAGTCTATCCTGCCATCCGTAAGCACTTCTTCATTACAATAGGTGTTTTTTGCTCTAACTAAAAACACATCATGATTTGGCATATCAAGCATATTAACTACCTCACATTCCATATTAACAGGAGCATTTTTTATCATAGGAGCGTTTTTTAGTTCGCCAAAGAAACTTTCAAACACCTGCGACTTGTCCACCATGGCTCCAGACACGAGACCAACATAATCAGCTTCAACAACCATATCTTCGGAAGGCAAATTGATGCTTAAGGTTTTGTTTTCTTTAATGCCTTTGTTGGAATGGTGAATTTTACCCATGCTTATGGACATGGTGTTCATATCAATGATACCGATATGGGCAATATTAATATAATTAATTTTACCATCCACCATCGTTCCGACTAAGACAATAGGGGTGGGATAAAGCGCATTTATGGGTCCTAAATTCTTTTTCATAATTATAATGTTTGGTGACTAAAAGGTTTTGAATTTTCAATTTCTGAGTTTAATGGGTAGATACTTGCCGGATGTGATTGTTTCTTTATTATTAAGCTTAAGGCGAACGTGGAAAAATTTATTTTATTTGATAGAAGGATGGTTACTTTGTTTTTTTATTAGTCACAGCCTAATTGTATAGAGAGGGGTGAGGTTGGAACTTCATCAAAAATGAGATGTACGAAAGGAAAATACATTGGCGTAAATCAGTAATTGGTTCAAAAGTTTGTATAAAATTTAAATAATAGCCAATTTTAACAAAATGATTATAATATATATATTTGTATATATGCTTATTAGATTAAGAACAAACAATTCTTCAGATAAATCATGTGAAGTGTCGAATAAATCATGTGATGTAAAAATGATCTTTCCTAAGATTTATATAAGCGAATTTGTTATTCAGTTGTCCTGTACAGCCGCTCGAGAGTATCCTGTGTAACAGTCAAAATCCTCGGACGTATAGAGAACACAAAGAAACAATAAGATAGAAACAATGGAGCAATTCTTAAAAAATATAATTTACATTTGACCCAATTATGTAATGCAAAATTACGTTTATTATATTAAGTTGTCTCATGAATTGATAATCCTAGGTGATAAAAGAATTAAGGACTCTTTTACCAATTATCATATTTATACTACATAATATTTTTTGAAACAAATGGAAAAAGTTCTTTGAATAATCTGACTTTATAAAAATTGAAATTAATGATTATTTGGAAAGCATTAAAATAGTCGTCTTATATTGTCAACAAATTGTTCATGACGTCATCGAATAGTTTAGGACGTCATCAAATAGTTTGGGACGTCATCGAATAATTCATGACGTCATCGAATAATTCATGACGTCGTCGAATAATTCATGACGTCGTCGAATAGTTCAAGACGTCGTCGAATAGTTCATGACGTCGTCGAATAGTTCATGACGTCGTCGAATAGTTCATGACGTCGTCGAATAGTTCAAGACGTCATCAAATACTTTAGGACGACATCAAATAGTTCAGGACTTCATCAAATACTTTAGGATGTCAAACTAAAATAAAAAATGTACAAACAAAGCTTCATATTAAACAAGGAAATATGCAAAAAATATATATTTAAACAAATTAGAACACTAAAAAACAATTATTTAAAAACTTTAAATTTAAAAAAATGTATTACGCTGTTGCATTGTACGATTTTGTTTCATTAACAATCGTACTATTAATCGAAAGAGGCTATTTTGTTGCCTCAAGTTTGACCGATAACCCATTGTTTCCAACACCTTTTGTATTGGCAACACAAATAACTACTTTGACGGATAATTTGAGAATAGCTTGGCTGGCTTATCAAAAAAATCCGGGAACAAATGAAAAAGAAGCTCTTAGAGTTGCCAAAGAGGAACTGATAGTGGCTTTGAAATCTGATGCCAGTTATGTGACAGGCAAATCGGTTGGAAACGCTAATAATATAAAAGCGGGTGGATATACACCATCGAAGGAAAAAAGTTCTACAGAAAAGCCATTTTACGATGCCGAACCGGGTTCAAAACCGGGAAGCGTGGCGCTATATTATCAGAAAGGTTCTCATGATAAATCCATTATTTGGCTAGCATTTCATGGAGTCGAGCCCCCCAATAGTATTTTGGATTATAAACTTGCCGCGGGCACCACTCTGGAAAGTTTCGAATTAACTGGATATCCAAGTGGTGAATGGTTTAATTTTGTTGGTTCGCCCATCGCCACCAATAGCGATGGTACATTCCATTGGACTCCGCCATTGCTGGTGCTGATACCATGAGGTTAAGAATTTGGGCGAAGTTTGCACAAATGATTAGTATCTATTCTAAATGTTTGTCAGCGGATTTGCAACAAGCCAATAATTATACACTATTTATACAATTCTTTGCAACATGAAGATATGTTTGTATTCTTTAGTTATTTTTACTTTTTTCTATAGCAGTATAGCTCAAACTACCAATAAGAATAATAAATGCCAGAAAGAGACTAAAGAGTTATGGAGGGAATTAGCAGATAGCGGAAGGTATAATGATGCGATTACTATTTTATTGGACAGTATTAAGAAAAGTAAGCAAAAAGATAAACATGGGAATTATTGGCACGTTGGACAACTTTATGCTTGTATGAATGAATATACTATTGCTATTGATTATATAAGGAAATCTACAAGTTTTTTCGATAAAATTATTGACAGAGAATACCGGTTATATTATAACGGAACAATTGCTTTTCTAAAAAAAGACAAGCGAAAACTAAAGATTTATAGTGAAAAATTATGGAATAAGCATTCAGATTATTATTATTCCAATGCTTGTAGATTAAAAGTACTTTTCGAAAATTTTGAAAAGCCATATAGAGTGGCTTATGATATGTCTTGTAAATAAAATCACTGTGCATAACAATATCCCTGCCTGCCGTCAGGCAGGTTTGCCGCAAGCGAGAAAGCCCAAAAATAGAAATACTGACTTTGCTCAACATTAGCTTCAATCATAATAATGATTAAGCACATCCAAATTAAACATAAGTAATGACACCATGAAAATAAAAACTCTCATGCTGATGGCATTGGCATTGATGATAGTGATTTCTTGTTAACATTCTCGATAATATTTTGCCATTGTCTGGCATAGTTTCAGTGGCTAATCATTGTTTTTTTATATTATGTTTTTTGAAAAAATGCGAACGTTTTGTTTTTAATCTCTATGGGTAAATTCTCCGCCGCTTGCGGCGAAAAATATTATCTTTGTGCATGGCACAAAGCAAATATATTCATAAGTCTCATAATGTATCATTATTGTTATATCAAATTGTTTGTCCTGCAAAGTATAGACGAGTTGTTTTTAGTGATTCAGTAGATAATACCCTTAAGGAAACCTGCATTGAAATATCAAAAGATATCAAATAAATTTTCTTGAGATAGGCACAGATGAAGATCATGTGCATTTTTTGATTCAATCTGTACCGATGTATAGTCCCACTAAAATAGTGACAATAATAAAGAGTATTACAGCGAGAGAGATATTTAGTAGGAATCCAGAAGTTAAAAAATAATTATGGGGGGGCGAATTTTGGACAGATGGTTATTTCATAAATACAGTGAGTAAGCATGGAAATGAAGAAGTAATTTCAAAATATGTCAGAGAACAAGGCACAGAGAAACAGTATAAGATATTGTACAAGGTTGAGCAATTGTCCTTGTTTCAGTAAAACTTCTGATAACCAGTCCGCTTGCGGCGGGATAGTTCATTAATTTCTCTTTGAAATAATACAAGAGTTGTTCAATGAAAATTATTATAAATTATAAAGGATTAAAATAGTCAATCCTCTATAACACATAAATACTAGAATTTCCGTAAGCAAAAATTGAAAACTTCGTCATTATATTTTTTGGCGTATCTGTTTTTTTAAACAACAACATATCATAACTGTATAAAAAACATTTAATGAGGATTGACTTATTTATGCATCTGATGACACAGTTTGACATAATATGCTCAAATATCAAGGCAAAGAAAATTTGTCTATTTGAGTGAGAAGAAAAAACATATCTTTGCAGAAAAAAATTATTTCATCTTAGTTATGTTATACAACATTACTAATTAAAGTTTTCTTATTCATTTAAAAATTAAAAAAATGCGTCAAAAAGTTCTAATGATTATCGTTATGGTTATATTCTGTTCTTCGTGCAACAATAATGGAAATAACGCCACTACAAGTAAAACAGATTCTGCCAAAGTACAAACTCCTGCCCCTGCGAATTCCCTACCTGACATTTCAGGCTATTATAGATTGCCCGAAACAGGCTGCAACATTGCCCTAACCATAACCAAAGAGAAAAGCGGATATAAATATTTCTTCAAAGGAGATCATTTGGATTTGGAAGGAATTGCTTTAGTTTCATTAGAAGAGAAAGAGTGTTATGTGACCTTTGATGGTCCTATCGGTAACACGCCGCCTAAAACTGTCAGCGGACTTTTTGAAGGCAAAACACTCACCATTCAAAATGAAGGTAATGCCTCGAATCAGTATCACTACTTTACTGATTGTGATGAAAAGTATTTGGTTTTTACTAAGAACTAAAACACTTTTCGATTATGCTTTTGGAGTGAAAACTTTCAGCATCATTTTGGTTCTTTTTTTGGCTTCTCTGAGCATTAGTGTAAGAAGCCAGAATTTCAACAGACCTGTCCCACACGGTGTGTTGTATCCTTATGAATTTCAGCAATACGACACTGCCAATCATGGTTATTATCTCACTGCGCCCTATAATTATTATTTGAATGCTACCAATGCCGGATTTATCAGACCAAAGGCAACTATTTTAGATAAAGACGGCTATGTGGTTTGGTTTTCCTTAAATCCCAATTTCAGCTACTGGAATTTTCAATATCATCAGGATACCAATTTGTTTAGTGCCTATTATCAACAGACTCCTATAAACATAAACAACCATATCGTTTTCTTGGATTCCACAATGCAAATACAAAGCACCTTACCTGCTTATAATAACTTGGTGATAAATCCTCACGAATTTCAGTTGCTTCGCAATGGCAATGCGGTTTATTTTGCCACCAAAGACAGCATCATGGATTTGAGCGCTTACACCTTTGGCGGAGAGCAAGGTAGTGCCACAACCCATGTGACGGCATTTGTTATTCAAGAATTTAACAGATCACACCAATTGGTGTTTCAATGGAACAGCCTCGACCATATTTTTCCCACAGAAGCTTATATACAATATGGTTATGATGCTGCGGGTTTCGATTATGCCCATGGCAATTCCCTATCGGAAGATGTGGATGGCAATTTGTTGGCATCGTTTCGCCATCTGAATGCTGTGTATAAGATAAATCTTTCTACCGGAGCCATACTATGGCAATTGGGAGGCAAATCAAATCAGTTCACCTTCACCAACGATGGAGGTTTTAGCGGTCAGCATGACATCAAAGGTCATGCTGATGGCAGCATTTCTATTCTGGACAATGCAAACACCACCGGGCACGTTAGCAGGGCTGTTATTTACACCTTAGACACTGTTGCCCATGCAGCAACCAAAACCTGGGAATATATACCAAATCCATCTTTTTATACATCCGGGATGGGAAACCATCAGATAACGCCCGAAACTAACCATCTTATTGCTTATGGCTTTAGCCGCCGACCGGATCCTAGCGTGGAATTTGTTGACAACAATGGCGCCCTCATTTCGCGTATATTGTTTCAAGATTCCGTCATCAGCTATAGAAGTTTTATAAATAAACTCCCTTTTAAATTCCCTCAGCCTATCATCACTTGCTCCGGAGGAACCAATTCAGTCACCTTGTATGCTCCTTCTGGATTTCAAACCTATCTCTGGTCAACAGGTTCTTTGAGCAACCAAATAACGGTTACCGACACAGGAACCTATCAAGTGTGGGTCAATTATGGAATAGGCATGTTGGGGTCGAAACCTTTTTTCATACACAACATCAACACCGCCTGTTCTTCGATATATGTAGATGAATTGCCAATGAAATCTCCCGAAGGGGATTATTGTATCTATGATTTGCTTGGGCGAAAAATAATAGAACCCGTGATAAATCATATTTATATTTATCGTTACGCAAACGGTTATGCGAATTTGCAGTATTTTGATGGCAAAAAATAAAGGCTAACTGCCTTACTGTTTTCTATTTTTTTTTGCAACATCCTACGACATGCTTGATAAAATGTAAGAGCAGTTGTTATCCTCCCTATTTCTTCAAAATAGTGTCACTCCGCAAGCAGACTTGCTCTGATTTTTTCAAAATAGTATAATTTGAGATGTCAACTTGCCTTGGATTTTTCAGATAAGTGTCACTTGAAATGTGTCATTGGTTTTAGCAAGAATGGTTTTGACGACCTTCGATAAAATTATTGCAACTGAGAATCAAATTTTTATGCAAGGGTGATTTTTATAAGACAAG
>CAIOJS010000061.1 GCA_903858655.1 uncultured bacterium
GAAAATTGGATTTCGTACCTAATTTATATCAAAAAAGCGGATAGGGAGGGGGATTAGTTAATTGGTTGATTGAGTTTATAGGAAGGAAGTGCGATGTAGGGACATGCCATGCCATGTCCTTACGATTCACGTCACAGTTTTGTAGCGTGATTAATATCCCCTTCAATGTTCCGCAGTTTGCTTTCGCAGATGGCAATTAATTCGTTTGCCTGTTTCACTTTCGTGGCAAGCTCTTCCAATTGAATGTTGCCGTCTTCAAGTTGGTCAACAAGTTCTTCAAGTTGTGAAAATGCTTCGCTATAGGTCGGTTGGTTTTTCATTTTTTGTCTTTTTTGTTACGGTGCTATAAATTGTTTCGTTTCTTAACAGCGTTTGCAACTCCGAATTTTCTTTTATGTCTTTGGGGTCAGTAACTATTTTGTTATTGATAGTGATGATGGCAAAACCTCTGTCTAGGATGGCTTGAGGACTTGAGAGTTTGACGATGCGTTTCGCATTGTTTAGTTTTTCTTTTGCGTTCTCAAGTTGTTCTTCGATTAAATCAAAAAGATGTGTTTTCAGGTCAATGAGTTTGTTCTCAAATTCAAAATTACGCTCAACAAAAAGGGACGCCACTTTCGTGGGTGTTTTCTGTTCTCTTGCCATTAGGTCAACGATGCTTTGGTTTCTATCGTGTCCGATACCTGTGAAGATAGGAATCGGAAAGTTAGCGACACAATTGGCAAGTTCGTAATCATCAAAGGGTTTGAAATCTGTTTGGGAACCACCGCCACGAACAATAGCCACTACATCAAAATGCTCGGGGCTCGTTTCAATCAATTTGAGTTGTTCCAAAATAAGTTTGTGGGCATTGTCGCCTTGAATCGTGGTAAGAAACTCACATACTGAAAAGGTGTATTGGTGTTTGTTCTGTTTTGTTTCCTGCTGAAAATCCCGTTGTCCGTCGGAGTTTGGGGCTGTTATCAAGGCTATCCGCTCTATAACAAGGGGAACAGGCAAACGGTTGTTGAATGTTTTGTAAACGCCGTCGAACAACTGTACCGTTTTGGGGTTTTCCTTCAATAGGCGTTCAAGTGTCTGTTGTCTCTCTAACTCTAAAGTTCCGATGGAGTGCGCCACATCTATCTTCATGACATCAAAATTCAATCCGTAAACTTTATGATATCGAACTTTTACTTGACAGATAATTTTGATGCCGTCGCGAAAGATTTGTTTGGTAACTTGTTCAAAGGTTTCTATCTGACTGTAATAGTTTGCCCAAAACACGCCTCGCGCTTCTGCTGTCTTTGTTCCGTTTTCATATTCTTCTAAGGTGAAGTAGCAGCGTCGGGTTGACTCATATTTTTTTACATTCGTGATTTGAGCATCCACCCAATACACCTCCCCATCAAAACGTGTTTGTATGGTGTCTTGAATTTGGTCAAGAAGTTCCGAAAGTTTTATGTGATCGGTCATGATAACTTTTTGAAAAAGGAATGTTTTTGGTTAATTGGTTGATTATGTTAATTGGGTTAATTGGTTGATTGGTTGATTGGTTAATTGGTTGATTAGGGAATTAGGCAGAGCCTATAGGATTACATTCGAGTTAAGTACTGCCTAAGCTGAACTGGGCAAGAACCCCTGCTTGCATGTAAGTGCTGTTATGCCCCGGTCTTATTTTTTTCAATCTGTTCTAGAATCAGTCCGGTCAATGTTTTTACATCACTATTTATAGTACCATGCATGTATTGTTCATAAACGCTATTATTGTCAGGTGGATTGAGATTCAATTTTATGTCTTTTTCTAAACTAGCAATCTTAAAAATTCTCTTTGTGTTCGTCCATTTCCTTCTCTGAAAGGGTGTAAATAATTTACATTGTCCAAAATTTCGGCTAATTTATGAGCTAACTCTTGTTTGTTGGTTTTTTGTATGGCTTTGTACTCTGCAATAAGCGTTTCTATATACTGAAAAGCAATATAAAAGCGTTCTCCGTCAAAAAAAGGCTTTCCGTTTTTGCTGATATTTACGGTTCTGACTTTGCCAGCCCATTCATACACATCTTGAAACAAATAATGATGAATGAAAAGCAATGAATTTGAGTCTTTTATTTTGATTGGATTTTCAAATAACTCCTCAATTCTTTTAGAAACTTTTAAACTCTCATAAGCTAAAAGTATTTTTTCATCTTCTATTTTCGCCAAATTATGTAGCACACCATTCTTATTGGTGTATTTGTAATCGGGGTCAATGTACTGATAGTTATTTTCCATAAATGGTATATAACTTAGCCAAAAAGTCTGTTTCGGAAATTATACCTGATTTCCAATCTACATACAATTGTATTAATTCTTTGGTAGGTTCAAAACCCTCAAACATATTTGTGCCAATAGCATTTGCGGTACTTTCCAATGTTTTAAGGTCGGAAAATTTCACTCCAAGTATCGTTAGGTTTTCACGGTCTATGTCTATTGTTTTGTACATTTTAGTTCGATTATTGGTTCTCTGCAAAGATACATTTTATTTTATTCGTATTGTTTTTAGTTATTGAGTTATTTGGTCAATTTGTTATTGGTTTATTAGGCAGAGCCTAACAGGATAAATGGACTGTGGTTGGAACCTCAGCCCAACGGGGACCGCTAATGAGTTACCGAACGTTATTCTTTTATTATTTTTATTGTTTGTCTTTCATTTCCATTATTCGTCAGAACGATAAAATACAAACCACTTGTCAGAAAACTCATGTCTACGTCTGAGAAATTGTCTGTTTTTATTACTTGTAATTTTCCAATGTAATCAAATATTTCAAGTGTTTTTGTCTGTCCGAATTGTTGAGGGATTTGAATGTTTATTATTCCTGATGTCGGGTTTGGGGAATAACATATCTTTTCATTTGCCAAATAATTTTCTACGCCCACATCTTTAGATAACTTTGCAATCCAAATATCGTATGAACCATGATTGCCTATAATATCTCCATCAGTTGAAATTGTTTGACCTGCAATAATAGTGCTTCCATCATTGGTTTGTACAATAGAAAGACCCTCTTCGTAATTGCTACCACCAAAAGTTTGTTGCCATAGTATATTTCCTGATGAATTAAGTTTTATAATCCAACAATCGTAATTTCCATGATTCATTGTTATGTCTCCGTCATACGAATACGTAGTACCTATGATGATATAACTTCCATCATTTGTTTGTTCGACATCATGTGCAACATCATAATTGCTGCCGCCTAGGGCTTTTTGCCATTGTAAAACGCCTATTGAGTCTATTTTTACTATCCAGCAATCATAAGCCGTACTACCATGACATCCGGTAACATCTCCATTATTTGAACGGGTATAACCGGCAATAATATATCCATTATCGCTCGTTTGCTTAAAGGAATATGCAGCATCATAATCACTGCCTCCGTATGATTTTTGCCATTGTATAATTCCATAACCATCAAGTTTAACAATCCAATAATCACTTAATCCATGATTACCTATAACATTAGGTCCACCACCCATAGATTCTCCGGCTACTATATAGCCTCCATCACTAGTCTGTAGTATTGATCTGGCAACGTCTTCATTACTTCCACCTAATGTTTTTTGCCATTGAATTGAACCTGCCGAATCAAGTTTAACTATCCAATAATCACCTATGCCATTATTACTGCTTATATCACCATCGTTTGATTCGGTTTCACCTGCAATAATATAACCTTTATCCATGGTTTGTTTAATACACATTGGCTCATCTTCACCACTACCACCTAATGTTTTTTGCCATTGCATTGAACCTGCTGAATCAAGTTTAACTATCCACCAATCATCTATTCCGGCGTGATGACCTGTAACGTCTCCATCATTTGATTGGGTAGTTCCACAAATTATATATCCTCTGTCAAAAGTTTGTTCAATTGAAGTAGTCCATTCAGTACCGCTTCCGCCGAACGATTTTTCCCATTCTATTACACCGACTGAATCAATTTTTACAATCCAATAATCAGCGTTTCCATTATTTTCTGTAACGTCTCCATTATGTGAACTAGACGCACCAGCAATAATAAACCCCCCATCATGTGTTTGCCGAATGCTGCCTAAAGTTTCCGAATAACTGCCACCATAACATTTTTGCCATTCAAAAGATTGAGCAGTAAGTGAAGAAAAATAAAAAAGGATTAAAATAAATATTAAATAATGTTTTTTCATGTTGATTTTATTTGTGAATGGTTATTCTGTAATGTTCGGTAACGTTTGGCTTGCACCATTGGAGCTATTTCTACTATATCTATCACACCAAGCCATCCAATTTTAAAACTTGTCGTAATGATTCTAATATTTTTACAAAGATACAAATATTTAATCACACAAATAAAAGAAAAAATATAAATGAATTAAAAACCCTCGCCTTCCATTTATTACTATACCTTTACCTATTATTAGCTATAATCTATATATCTGATGAGAAAGAAAAAACGTGTTTTAAGAAATAATCCTGAAAAAATACCATCAAAGTATAGAGCGAAACTTTCGGATGCTGCAAAAGACATGGTGGTTAGGCAAGGAGAAATCATGTATATTACGATGAAAGATCAGGATACGTCCTGCACATTGGATACTAATGATATTAAATTGATTGATGAGAATATGGATGCGATTTATCTATGGTTAGATGCAGATTATTTCAAATATCCGCATGTAAGCAATATCATAAATTTCAAGTATATTAAGGAAGTCGTGCCCAAAATGGAAGGTTTGGAGGTTACGATGGTGGATGGAAAATGCCTAAAAGTGAGCAAAGATGATAAAAATGAATTTAATATTCAATATTCTTTATACTTGTTTATGAATCGCTTAAAAGGTGTAAAAGGCATTGTAAATAATTGACGACTTATTTTTCGTATATTATGAGTAATATTGCACGATGAGTTTTGTAATGAAATTCTGAATAGTTTTAGTAGTAATCATTTCTTTAAAAAGAAAATTAAACAAAGTAAAAATTATGGCTTCATCACGTCCTTACAAACCGGTATTGCATTGCACCGCACAGGAATATATACTGGTAAACCTTTTAGCAAAACGATTGATTAACGGGCTTTATGCAGTCCCGTTGGTTTTTGTAACTCCCCCTATAGCAGTGCTTTTGTTTACTGCTGCACAAACCTTATTAAACAATTTGATAGCAGAAGCTAAGGGCAGTACCGCAAAAAGAATTGCTCGCGATGCTCAAAGTATTATTGTTTTTGGTTATATCAATGAATTATTAGTGTATGTAACGCCGATTTGCCATGGTGACACTGTGTTGATTGAATCTAGCGGGTTTTCGTCAAATTATCAACCTGAAAAACTCCCACCCCCGGTAACGGAAGTTACTTCGAAAGTTGCAAAAGGTACGGTAGCCGGTACGTATAAAGTTTTCTTGACCAGAAGAAAGCTTAAAATGATGATAAACAAATTGCCTAAATCTCATCTGAAAAATGTTTTATACACGGTTCAACTCACCACAACGGTTGACGATGCGGCTTCATGGAAGAATGTGGTGGAAGGTGTTGCCAGCACTAAACTCATATTTACGGATGTGGTGGAAGGTGAAAAAAATTGGGTACGTGTTTATGGCGTTAATTCGGCAGGAAAAGGTCAACCCAACGAACCATTCCCTTTTACGCCGGCTGTGCAATAAAGAGGTTTAAACTTTTTTATAGAAAGACTTTCCGAAGGTATAGCTATTGGAAGGTCTTTTTTATTTTATACACGTCGCCAATAGCTTCTATAGAAGTAAAACATAGTAAATGCAATTTCAAGGGTGCATTCTAAGTTGGGAAAGCCCCATCAAGCAAAAAAAAACATAGTACATTCAAAATATTAGTTGCTGCATTCGTTTTGAATGTAGGGACATTCGTTTTAAATGTATGCACATTCGTTTTGAATGTAGGGACATTTGCGTTGAATGTAAGGACATTCGTTTTGAATGTAGGTACATTCATCTTTGATTTAGGTGCTGTCATCTTGAATGTAGGTACATTGATTTTGAATGTAGGTACATTTATTATGAATGTAGGGACATTTGTTATGAATGTATGTACATTTGTTATGAATGTATGTACATTTTTTCTCACTTTAACATGCTTTGACTTCATCAGATGGCGTATAATCATCCTATAACTATATTAAAAACAGATAGATGGAACATGAAAGATTGTTTTATTGATGAATTGTTCTACTGTTCTATTGTTGGGATTTCTTTGTGGTTCTTAGTGGTCTCAGTGCCTCTGTGGTTTTTGGCTGTTACACAGAGATACACGGAGAGTAGGAGCTACACAGAGCATTTGAAATACCAAGCTCCAAATCCCAAATCCCAAATCCCAAATCAATTTCATTTCTTAGTGTAACTTTGTGCACTTAGTGTCTTTGTGGTTTTTTTTCTACTATCTCCGAAAATTTATCTAATTTTGAGCAGAAATATTAATACTTCTTTTTTATGAAAAAATATATATCGCTCTTATGGGCTGCGCTGCTGTTGATGGTTTCGTGCAAAACCACTGTCCCCGAACGCTCTTTTAGTATTGGCAAAGGAGGAGGATTCACCGGCAAATATGATGAATATCTGGTGAAAAGCACCGGCGAAGTGCTTAACATCAGCAACAAACAAACGCCTACACATTTCATCCAATTGGGCAAAGACCAAATCAAAGCTATCTTTCAAGGTTTAGAGAAATTGAATATCGCGAAGATGAATTTCTCCCATCCGGGCAACATCACCTCCTATATCCGCTGCGACATCAACAACAAAACCTACGAAATAAAATGGGGAGACACGAAAAACGTGCCTCCCCAAATGGTTCAGGATTTCTTTAACTCAACTTGGAGTCTCATACGTCCGAAATAGTGATTTTAGATTTTAGATTTTTGATTTAAGATTTAATCCTTGGTTCTTCGTATTTGGTATTTGAAATTTGGATCTTATTGTTTTACCACCTTATTATTATACACTCCCTTATCCGTTGTTATTCTGATAAAATAAATACCTGAGGGATTGTTGCTCATGTCGAATTGGTAGCTATTTTGTCCGATGGCGGCATCTGATTGGCGTTGTTGTATCATTTTGCCTTGCAGGTCGAGCACTTCCATGTTGATTTGCTGTGCCGAGTTGGCAAAGAAATTCACGTTCAGTTGTTCGGTCACGGGGTTAGGATATACCTTTATATTATCCTTCAAATTGCTTTCGTCTATGCCGATGTCGGAGTTCTTCATAAACTTCACATTGTCCACATAGGCATTGTCCATCACGAGGGTAACGATATAATTGGTATCCTTGCTGATGTTGCGTGTTTCTATGGTCACCGTGAATTTGGTGCCTGCATAAGCATCGAGATTCACGAAATGCGTTGCGAAGGGGTCAGTATTGGCTAAAGTGGGATTAAAAGTTGGAGTGGCTTGTACGGCATCATTAATCAACACCCTGCAATTGCTTGCTTGTGTGTAATCGTTACCAACACCTAAATATTGTTCATACGCAAATTGTCCGTAGGTTTGTTTCAAATCGAAACGCATTGTGGCAGTGGTCCATGAGGTAGCATCCACACAGAATTTAATCTTAGCCGACAAAAATTCGTTGATAGTCCAATTGTTCATTCCATCAGGGAATTGCAATTGATTCATATAAGCAATCACATTGCCGCCTGTCATCTGAAAACCTTTAGCACCCGTGTTGTGAGCAGCAGTGGAAACCATAGCATGTCCATAAATTCCGGTAGTTACCAAGAAATTATTCGCCGTGTTGGCTTCATCAAAGGTGATGATGGTATCTTTTAGTGCAAAAGGATTTTTTACGAGATAGCCGTTTAGGGCATCATTGGTATGCAAGCTGTCAATGGCGAAATTTGTCCGCGCGGTGAGTGTGTAGGTTCCCACGTTCGATAGATTGGCGGGGGTAGAGAAGGTATGCAAAAACACCGAATCGGGCGTCATGTCATAAGGCGTGACGAGGGTGTCAATCACGGGAGCACCACCATTGACGGTATATGCCAAAGGAATTTTACTGCCGGCAGCCAGAAATTCGCAGCCATAGAATTTAACCGCGACGGTAACATTTTCCATATTCGCCATGTGGCATTCCGAAACGGGAGCCACAATAGCCGAAACACCCACATCGCTGTTTTGATATAACTTATTAATAAAGGTATAAGTAGCCAAAGTATCGTTGGTAGCCACCGTGTCGCCTGCATATTTCACCCAACAATCTATGGTATGATTTCCCAACAGATGCACATCGGCAAGTGTTGCAAACGAAAAGTCAATGGTGTCGCCACCGTTGAGGTTTGCAGCAAGGGTCACACTATCAGCTACTGTGGTGCCGCCATCAGCTTTATAAAAGAAATGTATGGTTTGTCCTGCATTGATGGGGGTGTTGCAACCGTTATAAATCATACGAACTTTAACGACTTCTGAAGTCATACCACAATCTGTTTTTGGAGTTAACACGGCAGCAATATACACATCATTGTCGGCAACTGCCTGACCAATACCAACAGCATACCATGCATTGGCGGTTTGGATGGCTTCGTTGGAGCAAGGACCATATAAATCTAATGCTGCCTGAAGCGTGGCTTCGCGGGTATCAATATAATTGGAAGTAGAAATCAAATAATTGGTCAAAGCGCGGTATGCAATTTGCGAAGCCTTGTCAATGCCAATACCGGAAACGGTGAACACACTACCGATATCGTTGGTGCCGCTACCGCCAGCCGATAACAAATAGAACCAATAGTTAGCCACACCACTGTTGGTGTGAACGCCACCATTGTCCATCACGCCAACATACCAATACGTTCCCAAATAGGTGTCAGGCTGTTGAAATTCATTTGGATTCGACATATTGCGGAAACCATGACCGCCTGTCAAATCGAAAGCATCACCCATAAACCAGTTTCCTGTTAAAGGGGTTGCATAAAATTCAATAGCGGTGCCAAACATATCGCTAAAAGCTTCGTTCAATCCGCCGGGTTCATCTTGATACACAAGATTGCATGTATGTTCGGTAACACCATGGGTGATTTCATGACCGCACACATCCAAAGAAGTTAAAGGTCCGTTGGATGTACCGTCGCCATCACCATACGTCATACGCTGTCCATCCCAATACGCATTGGCATAAGCAACATCATAATGCACATAACTATATAAAGGTGAATTGAGGTTGTCATAACTTTGTCTGCCAAATTTCTCCAGATAATAATCGTATGTTTTTTCCGCTCCGAAATGCGCATCGGTAGCCACTTCGTCTTTTTGAGCATTCACGTTGTTCCAATTGTTGTCTGTATCGGTAAAATCAACAGCAACACCATAGTCAGTTCCGGTCAACATGTTATAGGTTTCGATGCCGCAACGATCTGTTTCTCTCAGGCGATAAGCTCCCGGAGCTGTAGAATCTGTGATGATGGGTTGTACGCCGCTGTATTTGGTCGTGGCAGTGCCCGGTACGTCCGTATCGTGAATCAAATTTATGGTATGATAAATTTCGCCAGTTTTTGCATTCACATATATGTCTCGATAGGAAACTGGTGAAGCGGCATACACATCAACTTTATAAGCCAACACATAGTTAGCAGCATTTTTGCCGAACTTTTTATCAATCAACACCAAAGTTGCTTTTGGATAATAGCTTGCCGAAGCATCTTTCTTTGCCATTTTGATGAATTGTTCGTTGGCAGGAATTTCCCACATATATTTTGAGGCATTCACAAATTTGATAGCTCTACTAATAGCGCTTTGAGCCGAAATAGCAGGTGTAACATCTTTTGTGATGCCCGAAATAATGTTTCCATTGCCACTAATTGCCTTGCTGCCGATGCTGTGAATTAGATATTCTGCACCTTCAATGGGGATGCCTTGATAAAATTGTTGATAACGATAATGCGTAAATCCAATTTTATCGCTTTCCGAACGATAAACTTTCATCATGTCGGCAGTGGTCAATCCGAACAATTCCTTCTGTGTTGTGAAGATAGTTGTAGGGTCAATCGTTAGGTTCGATTTGAATTCAACCCAACCTGATTGGTTCTTAACTGTCGCAATTTGTGTGATTTTGCTACTGATTTGCGCGAAACTGCTTTGAGCGAATGCCAGCAGAATGAGCGATAAAAAGAGTAATCTAAATTTTTTCATGTTACCTGTTTTTATGATTAATAATTTGAGGGTATAAAATTACTAATTATTTTTGACATGAAAATATTTTATTGTGTCAGATATAAATCATAATTTTGCAAAAATCTTAAAAATGAAAATCTTGCCTAAGCAAATCAGTAAATCTTTTTTTAAACAAATGTTGTTTTGGCTGTTTTTTTTCGACTGCAATCGCATAGTATTTTTGCTTTTTAACATAAAATACTTGGCAGGAATTTCTTTTTGGAAGGTTTTAGGCGTGTTTTGGTATTCATTTCCTTTAGATCTTTCCACAATATGTTATGTGATGTTGATACCATTTTTGCTACTTTTTATTCAGAGTTTCTTCACCCATAAAATACTCGATATTTTCCAGAAGATTTATGTGTTGTTGATGCTGTTGATATTTCTATTGATA
>CAIOJS010000062.1 GCA_903858655.1 uncultured bacterium
ACTAATCAACTAATCAACTAATTAACTAATCAACCAATTAACTAATCAACTAATTAACTAATTAACCAAATACAAAATAATGAAAAATAAAGTCATTCCCGCGATCATAATCTTCTTATGTGTCGTTTCCTTTGTCAGTTGCAAAAAGAAAGTTGAAATTACCGTGCCGTATCTTACTACGGGCGAATTGAGCGGATTAAGTAATCATCAGGTGACCTGCACAGGCGAAGTGTGGCAAGATGGCGGTGCTGAGGTCACCGAACGTGGTATTTGTTGGAACACATCTGAAAGCCCATTGGTCACAGATTTTAAAACGGTGGAAGGTTCGGGCAAAGGAGCTTTCACCAGCCAAATTACTACCTTGGATTCAAACACTACCTATTACATTAGGGCTTATGCCACCAATTCGGCAGGCACCTCTTACGGCAAGATACTGAAATTTAAAACCTATACAGGCTATATGTCCGATATAGATGGGAACGTGTATCCTACGGTAACTATCGGCTCACAAATCTGGATGGCAGCCAACCTGAAAACAACAAAATTTCGCGATGGAGCCACAATTGCTTATGGTGGCAGCCCTGTGATATGGTCTAGTACGGGGGCTTCCTACTGTTGGTATGAGAACGACTATACGCTCTATGGCACTAGCTATGGTGCCCTCTACAATTGGTATGCCATCAGCAACAGCAAACTAGCACCCACGGGATGGCATGTGCCGTCGAAAGCTGAATGGATAACATTGTCCAACACGCTAGGTGGTGCGAGCATTGCAGGGGGAAAACTTAAAGAAGCAGACACCCTTCATTGGCAAAATCCCAACTTTAATGCGACCAACGAATATGGCTTCACGGCACTTCCTGGAGGCACACGTTCCCAACAAGGAGACTTCAGCGATCTGACTGTCTTTGGATTTTGGTGGAATACAGATGCCACACGCTTTATAATTTATTATGACGATCAGGTATTAACTGAAGGCAGTCTGGTAAGCGTGGGTAGTGGCTATTCTGTGCGCTGCATCAAAGATTAATGAAGCTCGATAGGCAAAGCTAATGCAATTGTTATAGAACATAAACTCAAACATTATGTAGCGGACTCAATTTTTAATTTTTAATTTTTAATTTTTCATTCCCCTCACTGTATCGCTTTCCTCGCTTTCAAAATATATTTGGCAGTATCCAAAGGACTGATACCTTTAAATGGACGAATCACACCTTTATCATCGGCACAAGGCTGATAGGAATGGAAGCGGGTAGTGATTTTTGCTTTTCCTCCCGAACGGGAACTTAGTTTTACGGCATACTCAATGGAAGTAGCCACAGGCAACAAACCTGTCAGCACGAATTTACCATTATCAAGAAGCGGCGGATGGAAACTACCACGCATCTGAGTAATATCACTTGCCACATTGCCCAAAAGCTCTTCCGCAGCCGTGATGCGAAACGAATTGACAGGTTCCAACAAGGTGGTGCCGCTGTTGACCAAGCCATCCATGATGCCCATAGGAGTTGCCACAACAAAATCGCCCGGACGAGAGTGCATCACATGGTCTTCGCCTTCAATCAACGTAATCTTGATGTCGGTAACTTCCCATCCTTTTATGCCTTGCTGAAGGGCTGTTGGTATGGTTCGTTCCACTTCATGTTGATATTTCTGCTGAACACTGTTCACCCCCACCTTGCTTTGATATACCACGCCGCAGCCCAATTCGCCAGGCTCTATCAGGAACTTCATAATAGCCCAGCAAGGTTTGGGCATCCAATATTGCACAAAACCTTCAGCCATGGTCGAGGGCGTTTCTTTATAGATAACAGTGGGATTGATGAAACTCGCTTGAATCGCAAAACGGTCTGCCAGTATCTTTGCTAATATCTCCATTTGTATCCAACCCAGCAACTTCACATTCAACTCCCGTTCTTCCTTCAGCCATTCAAACCCCAAAGTCGGATCTTCGGTGGATAGTTCTATTAGAGCTGCTGCAAGAGCGGGATAATCTTGATCTTTTTCAGCTTTCACCTGTATGGTCAGCAACGGTTGATTCAGCACAATATGTTGGCGAATGTCAGGAAGTTCTTCTCCCAAAATATCGCCTACTTGTGCATCAGTCAATCCACATATACCTGCAATATCGCCTGCTTCAACTTTGCCAATATCTTCTGATTTCCCTGCCATAGTCTTGCGAACTTGCGTAACTTTCTGTTCGCTCTGCCGAGACACATTCTTGATTACTTCCCTGTTGGTGATACTGCCATTAAACACTTTTACATGCGCCACCTTGCCCATCATTTTATCATATTCGATAGCATATACCAAAGCAGAAAGCGGGAGCAATGGATTGCCTTTTGGATCAGGAAGATAGGTGGTAATGGCATCTAACAATTCGTTCATGCCTAAATTGTTCTTAGCTGAACCCATTAATATCGGCACCGAAGTATTATCACAAACCATCTTTGCCAAAGCCTGCTGAAGTATTTCAAAAGCAATTTCTTTCTCATCAAGAAACATCTCAAGGATATGCTCGTCATAATTGGCAATAACCTCCAAGATTTTTTCATAACAATATGTATGATTAAAGAATGAATGAAGCTCCACCTGATTGCTGCCTTCCCTTTCAACAGTGTTCAAAACAACACTATTTGCAGTCAACTCTTTGGTGATATCTTTAAGAAGGGTATCAATATCGGCTCCAACTCTATCGGTTTTGTTGATAAAAATAAGGGTAGGAATATGATTCATTTGCAGTGCTTCCCACAAAGTTTCGGTGTGAGCCTGTATGCCTTCAACGGCTGAAATAACCAACACAGCACCGTCAATCATTCGTAAGATACGTTCCACATCGGATGAAAAATCCACATGCCCGGGCGTATCAATTAAATTAATCTTGATATCATTCCACTTTAGCAAGGTATGTGAAGACCGTACCGAGATACCCCTTTCTTTTTCAACCGTCAAATAATCCGTTTGAGAAGTTCCATTATCAACACTCCCAATCTTCTTTGTTGCACCGGCAAGATAGAGAAGATTCTCAGTAATGGTAGTTTTACCTGCATCAGCATGAGCAAAGATGGCAATATTTCGAATGTTGGTAGTCATAATTAGTATCAAAAAGAAATAAGAAATTTCGGCAAAGGTATAAATTAATAAAATGAGCAAGAAGTATTCATCTGTTTTAATGCAATAAACTGCTGAAATAAGAAGCCATTTTGAGGAAAGTGTATTGAATTAAGATATTAATTTGTTGGTCTCAGAATTATCTCTATCAAAACATTTTTTTGCTGTAAACAATAATTGTTTTTTGCTGATTCGAAATATTGTTTAATTTTGTAGAACGAAATCCCTAACAGCATGTGGACACTATTTTAAGGCTTTTTCTATCCTCAGCAACAAAATCGCAATAAAACAGTTTATCAATAAACAATATAACAACACAAATAAATATGGAAACAATAAATACCTTGCGTCCTTTTGGTCGGACTACGATGATGGTCACACCCATCGGTCTTGGTTGCTGGCAATTCAGCAAACAAAATAATTTAGCCGGGAAATTCTGGCCCACATTAGAAGATAGCTTGATTGACCAAGTGGTCTCCCTTTCTCTTGCAGGGGGCATCAACTGGTTCGACACTGCTGAAATCTATGGCAATGGCGCCTCCGAAAAAGCTTTATCAAAAGCCTTGCAAACAGCAGGCATAAAGCCAAACGATGTAATGATTGCCACCAAGTGGTGGCCCCTTTTTCGTTTCGCTTCCAATATTGCTAAAACTATTGATGAGCGCATCAAAGCCTTATCGCCCTACCCTATTGACCTCTATCAAGTACACCAACCGTACGGTTTTTCGAATGAAAAAAGCGAAATGACTGCCATGGCTTCTCTTCTTGATAGTAAGTTGATACGCAACATCGGTGTAAGCAATTTCTCAGCAAAGAGAATGCAAAACGCATGGGAAACCCTTGATAAAAAAGGAATCCCTTTGGCATCGAATCAAGTACCTTACAGTTTATTGAATCGTAAAATAGAAACCAATGGCGTGATGGAACTTGCGAAGAAACTAGGCATCACTATCATTGCTTATTCGCCATTGGCTCAAGGGATGGTGACAGGTAAGTTTCACGACAATCCCGAACTGCTTAAAAACATTGGCTTTCGGAAATACAGTGCTAATTTTAAACCAAAAGGATTAGAGAAAAGCCTTCCCTTGGTGAATTTAATCAAGGAGCTTGCTGTCAAATACAATGTTACCACGTCACAAATTGCCCTCAATTGGTTGATTAATTTTCATGGCGAAACAGTGGTTGCCATTCCGGGTGCCACCAAAGCAAGTCATGCTCAAGAAAACACCGGATCCATGACATTTCGTTTATCGGATGAGGATATGGCTCGCGTGGACAAGGAAAGTGCTATATATAAATGATAGGGATTGAAGTTGAAATCTGTCGGATTTTTGAAATCTGGCAGATTTAACTAATTTATCCATTTAACTTATTCAACCAATTAACTCAACACCACAATAACAATTTTTAGCAAATAAATACCTCCTACTATTTGAAAAAATAATACTTTTGCAAAAAATAAATCATAGATGCATAATGTATTTGTAGTTGGTCAAAATGCTATAACTTCTTTAGGTTTCACTCTTGATGAACATATTGATAAAATCAAAAACAATATTTCAGGGGTTAAACGTATTGACGATAAGGTATTATTCCCCGAATCTTTCTACGCTTCTTTGATAGATAATGCGTTGCTTCTCCAACATTTTACTACTATTGGCAATTCTGATTCCTATACCAAGTTTGAACAACTGCTCATTCTCTCTGCCCATCTAGCATTGAAAGATAGCACAGTGAATGCCGCTTCCGACAAAACCATCTTCATCATATCCACAACCAAAGGAAACATTAACCTACTCGATACACGGCAATGTGATAGTTTCCCTGCCGATCGTGTTTATTTATGGAAGGCTGCACAACAGATTGTACGTTTCTTTGGCAACAACATCACGCCTATCGTCATTTCCAATGCCTGCATATCAGGTGTGGTGGCAATCAACTTTGCCAACGATTTGTTGAGCAGTGGTGCTTACGATAATGCGGTTGTGATTGGTGGCGATATAGCAACTAAATTTGTTGTCTCGGGATTTCAATCGTTCAAGAGCATGAGCTTTGGCATCTGCAAACCTTTTGATGCCCACCGCGACGGACTCAATCTGGGAGAAGGCGCTGGGACTATCTTGCTTTCAACGCAAGCTGCTGAAATCGATGCAAAACAAAGTATCAAAGTTATCGGGGGTGCTAGCAGCAACGATGCCAATCATATTTCAGGACCATCGCGTACAGGCGATGGTTTATATTTTGCTGTCACGAAAGCCATGAAACAAGCTAACATCACAGCACAAGATGTGGACTTTATTTCTGCTCATGGTACGGCTACACCCTTTAATGATGACATGGAAGCCAAAGCATTTCATCGTGCAGGGCTTTATGATGCGCCGATTAATAGTTTGAAAGGATACTTTGGGCATACCTTAGGAGGAGCAGGCATTATCGAATCTGTGATTTCTATTGAAGGAATGAAAGAAAACCTAATGTTTAACACCTTAGGATATGAAGAATTTGGCGTGGAAGAACCCGTGACAATAGTGGATCATTTGACCGAAAAGGAACAAAACTATATTCTTAAAACTGCTTCAGGATTTGGGGGCTGTAATGCTGCTGTTATCTTTGCAAAATAAAACGCTATGCTCATAACCCGCTCAGTTCATATCACCCACCAACGTATTACATGCTACAAGCAAACGGTGTTCGAAACATCGGATGTCAGTATCTTTACAGAATTTATCAAAGCTGCTTTCAAAAGTCTGAATACTCCTTATCCGAAATTCTATAAAATGGATACCTTGTCGAAGCTTGCTTTTGTGGCTTCCGAGTTTTTGTTGCACGATCAGGATATTGCTCAAAGATATGCGCCCGAATCTATAGGTTTGGTGTTTCAAAATGCGGCATCTTCCATTGATATTGACAAAGACCATCAACTCACCATACAGGAACGTGCCAATTATTTTCCTAGTCCTGCCCTATTTGTTTACACCCTGCCCAATATCATGATGGGAGAAATTTGCATCCGAAATAAGTTTTTCGGAGAAAATGCGTTATTCATTACAGAGAAATTTGATGCTCAACTTTTATACAATCATGTCACTGTTATGTTAGCCAAACACAAGATGGATACTTGCATTGCAGGCTGGGCAAATGTGGAACAAGAACAGTATGAATCATTTTTACTTTTGATTGAACCCGAAACAATGGTTTCTAATTCAAAAGAATTTCGTACCTTTGATGCCGCAAATATTTTAAAACTTTATACTATATAAAAAACGCTTATTATGGAAGAAAAAGAATTAATTGACAAATTACGTAAAGAAATCATTCAACAGTTGAATCTCGAAGATATGAATCCTGATGATATTGACCCTGATTCAGCATTATTTGGCGAAGGCT
>CAIOJS010000063.1 GCA_903858655.1 uncultured bacterium
AAGAAATTGAAGCCCTGATGCAAGCCTATACTTTTGCTGTCGACAATGCTTTAAATCGGGAGAACTTTTTTAAAGCTCATTTTCAGTTGTCAGCAAACTTATTGCCTGCCAAAGAACGTGGTTGTTTGCGAAAAGATCAAATTGGAGTGCGAGATGCCGTAAGCATGAGACCTGTTTATTTAGCCGTTGAACCTGAATATTTACAAGTGGAGTTCAACAAACTATTTAATGATATTGATTTCTTATTGAACAAGGATTTACAACCCCAAGAAGTGTTTTATTTTGCGTCTATGCTTCATCTTTGGTTGGCACAAATACATCCTTTCGGCGATGGCAACGGTCGCAGTGCACGTTTGTTAGAGAAATGGTTTGTTGCTGCTAAACTTGGCAAATCGGCATGGGCTATTCATTCCGAAAAATATTATTGGGACCATCGTCCCGATTATTATCAGAATATAGCCTTGGGATTCAATTATTATGCCTTGCATTGGGAGCGTTGTATGCCTTTCTTGTGTATGCTGCCAAAAGCAGTAGAGTTGTCTTAATATATTCATTAATCTGCGAAATTTCAAAGGAATTGACTAATTTTGCAGATTCATTAAAAATTACATACTCATGAATTACGATATTATCATTTTAGGTTCGGGTCCGGGCGGTTATGTGGCTGCCATCCGCGCTTCACAATTAGGATTTACGGTTGCCGTTGTCGAAAAAGCTGAAACAGGCGGTATCTGCCTCAATTGGGGTTGTATCCCCACCAAAGCCTTGCTGAAATCGGCACACGTCTATCATTATGCCAAACATGCCACCGATTATGGCATCAACATACAAGGCGAAATCACTGCCGATTTCGATGCCATTGTAAAACGCAGTCGTTCTGTTGCCGATGGCATGAGCAAAGGCATACAGTTTCTCTTTAAAAAGAATAATATTACGGTCATTCAAGGCTTCGGCAAGGTTCTCGCGGGCAAGAAAGTGGAAGTAACCGATGCGGAAGGCACCAAAACCGTTTACGAAACCAAACATATCATCTTGGCAACAGGAGCACGTTCCCGTGAACTTCCCCATTTGAAGATAGACGGCAAGAAAATTATCGGCTATCGCGAAGCCATGACGCTTCCCAAACAACCACAAAGCCTTGTCGTGATTGGTTCGGGGGCTATTGGCTCTGAATTCGCACATTTTTATAACACCATAGGCACAAAGGTTACGCTGATAGAAATGTTGCCCGCCATCGTTCCCGTCGAAGATGAAGACGTATCGAAACAACTCGAACGTTCCTTTAAAAAGAACGGCATGAAAGTATTGACATCGTCCACCGTAGATCATGTGGACACCACAGGCGACCTTTGTAAAGTTACCGTGAAAACGCCAAAAGGCGAAGACATCATCGAAGCAGAGATTGTGTTGTCGGCTGTCGGCATCGCTACCAACATCGAAGGCATCGGCTTGGAAGAAACAGGCATCATAACCGAAAAGGGCAAAGTTATCGTGGATGATTTCTACCGCACCAACGTGGAAGGCTATTATGCCATAGGCGATATCGTGAAAGGACCTGCCTTGGCTCACGTGGCTTCCCGCGAAGGAATTATCTGCATCGAAAAGATAGCAGGCAAGCATGTGGAACCGATGAATTATGGTAACATCCCCGGCTGCACTTACACCACACCCGAAATTGCTTCCGTTGGCTACACCGAGAAAGCCGCTGTGGATGCAGGTATGGAAATCAAAGTCGGCAAATTCCCTTTCACGGCTTCAGGAAAAGCAAGTGCTGCGGGTGCACGCGATGGTTTTGTAAAAGTAATCTTTGATGCCAAGACAGGCGAATGGTTGGGAGCGCATTTTATTGGCGAAAACGTCACTGAAATGATAGCGGAGGTTGTTGTTGCTCGCACTTTGGAGACCACAGGACACGAAATTCTCATGTCAGTTCATCCGCATCCCACCATGTCGGAAGCTGTGATGGAAGCTGTGGCTGCCGCTTATGGAGAAGTCATCCATTTGTAAGTTCGATGTGTCGCATTTGGCAATTCAACAGATATATTATTTATATAAAACAATACATTTTCTTATAAGATGAACATAATTCCTACCGCCATACCCGATGTTGTTATCATTGAACCCAAAGTCTTTGCCGACAACCGTGGCTATTTCTTCGAATCGTTCAACAAAACCATTTATGAAGCTGCGGGCATCACCCAAGAGTTTGTTCAGGACAACCAATCTATGTCGGGCAAGGATGTTTTGAGAGGCTTGCACTTTCAACGCCCGCCTTTCGACCAAGGCAAATTGGTTCGCGTTATCAAAGGGACTGTGTTGGATGTGGCGGTTGATATTCGCAAGAGTTCACCTACTTATGGCAAATGGGTTTCGCAAGTATTGAGCGAAGAAAACAAACTCTTGATGTGGGTGCCCGCGGGTTTTGCTCATGGATTTCTCACTTTAGAACCCGACACCATTTTCTTTTATAAATGTACAGGTTTTTACAACAGCAGCGCCGAAGGTATCATTGATTGGAAAGATGTGGACATCAATATTGATTGGAATGTGGAGAACCCCATCATCTCCGAACGTGACAAAAATGGCGAAGCCTTCAAGAGTTTTATCTCCCCTTTCGAATAACAATAGATGTTACATAAAAAAGAAAAAAACCTTATTTTTCATCCTTTAACCTTAGTAGAAATGATAGACACCACAACCCTAACCTTATTACCTTCTCTCAGCCAAAATAAGGTAATAAGGTTATTTTGTCCTCGTTTCCCTTTTCTACTAAGGTTAAAGAAAATATATTTATGCGTAACATCAGATAATAATATCGTTTTACAAATAGAATCGTTAAATTCACTTCATAAAATAAAAAAATGATGGGTAAAAGAATCCTAATCGCAGTCATATCGGTAGTCATCATTGTAGTGGTGGTGAAATTGTTTGTCTTTTCAAACTATTCCATCCAAGTTTCTAAATCAGATGCTGCTTACTTCGATGCGAGCAAACGTTTCTATAAAATGTTTACGGTGAAGATTCCCGAACGTTTGGATTTTGCAGGCGAACAAGTTCCTATAGATAAATTCTACGTCCGCGAAGGTCTCGATAGAGAGCTTTTGGTGAACACCTTTTGGCATTCAAATTCCATCTTGATGTTCAAACGCGCCTATCGCTTCATGCCGACTTTGGATTCCATCTTAAAAGCTAACAATGTTCCCACCGATTTCAAATATGTCGTGATGATTGAAAGCGGATTCGAGAATGTGACATCTCCCGCAGGGGCATCAGGCTTTTGGCAATTCATGAACGCAACAGGAAAACAATACGGATTAGAGATAAATGCCGAAATTGATGAACGCTATCATGTGGAGAAAGCCACCGTGGCAGCATGCAAATATCTGAAAGCGGCTTATGCCCGCTTCAACAATTGGACCCTCGCCGCCGCTTCCTACAATATGGGCACCGACGGCGTTTCCGAAGCCTTGAAAACCCAACGTGCCTCCAATTATTATGATTTATATCTCAACAAAGAAACCCAACGCTATGTGTATCGCATCCTCGCGTTGAAACTCATTTATCAGGCACCCGTGGCGTATGGTTTTTATTTGCGCAACATAGATTTATATCCCCCAATACCCACCTATAGTGTCAAGGTGGATTCTTCCGTGGCGAATTGGTGCGACTTTGCCATTAAAAACAAATCAAATTATCGCATCTTAAAAGAATTGAATCCTTGGATTTTGAAATATACCCTCACCAACCAGGAGCGCAAAACCTATAACGTGAAACTCCCCATCAACGGAAGCGAAAATTATTCCGTATTGATGCGCCAATTTAAGGACATCGAAGTGTTGTTTAACGATACCCTTCAAATTGATCAAATCCGTTAGTTTATTGAACTTGTATGACCGAAAAAATAGACAACGCCGATATTGTTGACGACTTAGAGTATGAAGAAGAATCCGCACTTCGGGTTTACGGAGCGCGGGTTCACAATTTGCAAAACATAGACTTGGTGATTCCGCGCAACAAACTTGTGGTCATCACCGGATTGAGCGGCAGCGGCAAATCATCCCTCGCTTTCGACACCATTTATGCCGAAGGGCAACGCAGATATTTGGAAACTTTCTCCAACTATGTGCGCCAATTTATCGGCAATATCGAACGCCCCGACGTGGACAAGATTACAGGACTTAGCCCCGTGATTTCTATCGAACAAAAGTCGGCAAACAAAAATCCCCGCTCCACCGTTGGCACCATTACGGAGATTTACGATTTCATGCGCTTGCTTTTTGCCCGCACCGCCGACGCTTATAGTCATGTGACGGGCGAAAAGATGGTACGCTATAGCGAAGCCCAAATTCAAGACTTGATTTTAAACACCTATTCCAACAAAAATGTCGTTGTCTTGGCTCCCAAAGTGAAGGGACGCAAGGGACACTATCGCGATATGTTCGAACAAATCCGCAAGCTTGGCTTTGTGAAAGTCCGCGTGGATGGTGTGATTAAAGAAATAGTGTTTGGCATGCAACTCGACCGCTACAAACAACACGACATCGAAATTGTGATTGACAAAATTGCCATCCACGACGAAAACAAAACGCGTTTGAGCCAATCCATCCAAACGGCTTTGAAACACGGGCGCAACTCCCTCATGGTTTGCGACACAGATATCGACAAAATCCAACATTTCAGTCGGCTGTTGATGTGCCCCACGAGCGGCATCTCCTATGATGAACCCGAACCCAATTCTTTTTCTTTCAATTCGCCCTACGGCGCCTGTCCCAAGTGTGCAGGCTTGGGCGAAATATCCGAAGTGGACATCAATAAGATAGTCCCCGACTTCACCAAAAGCATACGCGACGGCGCTTTCATGCCCATCGGCACCTACAAGAGTTCTTGGATTTTTCATCAGTTGGAAACCATCGGCAAAAAATATGATTTCACTTTGGATGACGCTTTGGAAGATTTGAGCGAGCAAGCCATCAACATATTATTGTATGGCACGGACGAAATGTTCGTGGTTCGCAACGAATACTTGGGCGTTACCTCTCCCTACAAAACCTCTTTCGAAGGCATCGTCAATTTCATCATCAATCAAAATAAAGAAGCCAACTCGCCCGTAATCAAAAAATGGGCTGCGGGTTTCATGAACAAGATAGTGTGTCCCGAATGTGGCGGCGCTCGCCTCAAAAAGGAATCTCTATGTTTCAAGATAAATAATAAAACCATTGCCGATTTGGCGCATATTGATTTGCGCAAGCTGCAAGAATGGTTTGCCAATGCCGAAACCTATTTCGACGCAAGCAAATATAAGATTGCTTACGAAATTGTACGCGAAATTCAGAACCGCATCGGCTTTTTGCTCGATGTAGGCTTGGATTATCTCGGATTGAATCGTCCTGCCGCTACCCTCAGCGGTGGCGAATCGCAGCGCATCCGCCTTGCCACGCAAATCAGTTCGCAATTGGTCAACGTATTGTATATTTTGGATGAACCAAGCATCGGCTTGCACCAACGCGACAATCGCCGACTCATCACCGCCCTGCAAGAGTTGCGCGACATCGGCAATTCGGTCATCGTGGTGGAACACGACAGCGACACCATCCTCGCTGCCGACCATATTGTGGACATCGGTCCCGGCGGCGGCATCAATGGCGGCTACATCGTGGCACAGGGAACCCCTTCCGACATCATGAAAAGCGATAGTTTGACCTCCCAATATCTCAACGGAAAAAAAGAAATCGCCGTCCCCAATGTGCGACGCCAATCAAACGGAAAGTCCATCACTTTGGTGGGCGCAACAGGCAACAACCTGAAAAACGTGACCGCCATCTTCCCTTTGGGCACCCTCATTTGCGTCACGGGCGTATCGGGCAGCGGCAAATCAACCCTTATCAACAACACTTTATACCCCATTTTGAGCAAACATTTCTATCGTTCCGAAAAAAATGCCCTGCCTTACGCCTCGATTGAGGGCATAGAGCATATTGATAAGGTGATTGAGATTGACCAATTGCCCATCGGACGCACCCCGCGCTCCAATCCGGCGACTTACACCGCCGTTTTCGACGACATACGCAAGCTTTTTGTGCAACTGCCCGAAGCCAAAATCCGCGGCTATCTGCCCGGAAGGTTTTCTTTTAATGTGAAGGGCGGACGTTGCGAAACCTGTGGCGGCGCGGGCGTCAGAACCATCGAAATGAATTTCCTGCCCGACGTGTATGTGCCTTGCGAAAGCTGCAACGGCAAACGCTACAACCGCGAAACCCTCGAAGTGAAGTTCAAAGGAAAATCCATCAGCGACGTGTTGGACATGAACATTGACGAGGCGGTCGGCTTCTTCTCCCAAATCCCCTCCATCCTCCAAAAGATACGCACCCTCCACGACGTGGGCTTGGGCTACATCAAACTCGGACAACAAAGCACCACCCTCTCCGGCGGCGAAGCCCAACGCGTGAAACTCGCCACCGAACTCAGCAAAAAAGATACCGGCAGAACCCTCTATATCTTGGACGAACCTACCACAGGGCTGCATTTCGAGGATGTCAACGTGCTGCTCCACGTCTTGAACAAACTTGTGGACAAAGGCAACACCGTCATCGTGATTGAACACAACCTCGACGTCATCAAAGTTGCCGACCACGTCATAGATTTGGGTCCCGAAGGCGGCGAACGCGGCGGCGAAATCGTCTGCGAAGGCTCCCCTGAAGCTATCACGAAAGTGAAACGGAGTTATACGGGGAGTTTTTTGGGGGAAGTACTTTAGGCGGGGAGGAACCACGGAGACATTTAAAAGACCCAAGCTCCAAATACCAAATTCCAAATACCAAGGGGGCGGCGGGTTAATTTTCTATCTTCGTGACTTAGTCGTATAGTTTTTTTCTTTCTTTTTATTTTTTTTCTTGGAGCTTGGAATTTGGAGCTTGGAGCTTGGGATTTGGTATTTTAACTTGTGTCCTTTGTGGTTAATTTTTTTTTCTTTACCACAAGTTTCACAAAGGAAAGCACAAGGAACACAAAAGAAAAACAATTGAACAATTCAACAATAGAACAATCCAACCATAGCCGGTAGGGGCAGAAAATT
>CAIOJS010000064.1 GCA_903858655.1 uncultured bacterium
CCTTTAAAAATAGAAGGAACTCCTTTAAAAAGAGAAAGAGCTCCTTTAAAAAGTGGAGACACTCTTTTAAAATGTGAAGGAGCTCCTTTGTAAATGGAAGGAACTCCTTTATAAAACGAAAGAGCTCCTTTAAAAATAGAAGGACTTCCTTTAAAAAGTGAAAGAGTTCCTTTAAAAAATGAAGGAGCTTGATTGAAAAATGCCAAAGCTCCGATAAAAAATACGCAGCGTCGCATAAAATATATTCAAAAATCCATAGAAATAAAAGTCCGTTGCATTGCTTTTATTCAAACTTATATAAAAAGTACGGATAAAAGGTTTGTTGGAAAGGATAGGCATGTAATAAATTCGGTTCTCTTCTCTACCACAGCGTTACACGGAGGAAAAACACAGAGGTGCAAGGATTCTTTCACCTAATAGTCTATTAGGCTAAAGCCTAAAAGTCTATGCCTGCGCTGTCGGTCCGCCAAAGTTGAATGGCGATAAATCTAAAGGATTATTGTCGTCCACTAGTCCGAAATTTTCTTCAAATTTATTTATATTATCTTTTAAAGCATTCAGCAAGCGTTTAGCATGTTGCGGAGTCAATATGATGCGTGATTTCACTTTTGCTTTGGGCACACCGGGCATAATTTTCACAAAATCCAAAATAAATTCGGAATGGGAATGGGTGATGATAGCCAAATTAGAATAAATTCCTTCGGCGATTTCGTCTGTCAATTCAATATTTAATTGTTGTTCGTTCTGGTTTTCCATGATTTAAAAGTTTAAAAATTAATTTACAAAACTACACATATTTTGATAAAAAAAAAGCGTTGCATAAAAAAACAACGCTTTTTTAGGAAACAGTTTATTTTATTTTTCTTTACCTACAAGGTCATCTTTACGTTTGGATTGTTGCAGTCTTTCGTAAGCTTCCTGCGTGCTGACAACTATCTTATCATACTCGCGCAAACCGGTTCCGGCAGGAATCAAATGCCCAACGATTACGTTTTCTTTCAATCCGAGCAAGTAATCTGATTTAGCAAACACAGCAGCATCGGTCAACACTTTGGTAGTTTCCTGGAAGGATGCAGCCGAAATCCAACTCTTGGTTTGCAAAGAAGCGCGCGTGATACCTTGCAGCACTTGGCGTCCCGTTGCCGGGCGAGCATCGCGAGAATCAATAAGTCTTTTATCTTTACGTTTCAAGGCAGAGTTTTCATCTCTGAGTTTGCGTGAAGCTATAATCTGTCCTGGTTTATGTGTGGTAGTATCACCCGGGTCAATGATGATTTTCTTACCATAAATCCAGTCGTTTTCTTCTTGGAAATCAATTTTGTTCACCATTTCGCCTTCCAAGAAACGGGTATCGCCCGGATCTTCCACTTCCACCTTACGCAACATTTGGCGAACCACAACTTCAAAATGCTTGTCGTTGATTTTCACACCCTGCAAACGATACACTTCTTGAATTTCGTTTACAATATATTCCTGAACTTTGGTAGGTCCTTTGATTGCCAAGATATCAGCAGGGGTAATAGCACCATCTGAAAGCGGTGTACCTGCTTTCACATAGTCGTTTTCCTGTGCCAAAATTTGTTTGGTGGTCGGCACCAAATAGTGTTTTTCTTCTCCTGTTTTCGAAGTAATGATAATTTCCTTATTACCACGTTTCAGTTTTTTTCCAAAGGAAACAACTCCGTCAATTTCAGAAACAACAGCAGGTTCCGATGGATTACGTGCTTCAAACAACTCCGTAACACGTGGTAAACCACCTGTGATATCGCCTGCTTTACCAACAGCCCTAGGTATTTTACACAAAATTTCTCCTGCAACTATTCTGCTGCCTTCATCCACCTTGATGTGAGCACTAACAGGCATATCATATTGTTTGATAAGTTCCTTCGTTTTTTCGTTCATCACCTTAATCGAAGGATTCTTGGCTTTATGACGTGTTTCGATGATAACCTTATCGTGATAACCCGTCTGATCGTCTGATTCTTCACGGAAAGTTACATTTTCGACAATATCTTCAAATGCAATTTTTCCGGTTACTTCTGAAATAATCAATGCATTATAGGGATCCCAATCGCAAATCAAGGAATCTTTCTTCACTAAATCGCCATTTTTGAAATAGAGATTAGCACTATATGGAATATTATTGGAAGCCAAAACGATTTTGGTGTTGGGATCTACAATTTTCATTTCGGCAGAACGTCCGATTACGACATCATACGCGTTGCCTTCAGCGTTGGTATATTCCACAGAACGAAGTTCGTCTATTTCGATAATACCATCATATTTTGATTCAATTTTAGATAAAGAAGCAATGTTCACACCGGCAACCCCCCCTTCGTGGAATGTACGCAGGGTTAACTGTGTACCGGGTTCTCCGATAGATTGAGCTGCGATAACGCCAACCGCTTCACCTTTTTGAACAATAATTCCATTAGAAAGATTACGACCGTAGCATTTAGCGCAAACACCATGACGTGATTCGCAGGTCAACACTGAACGAATTTCAACAGATTCAATTGGAGAGTTTTCTATCACTTCGCTGATTTCTTCCACGAGTTCTTCGCCGGCAGCAATAATAAGTTCACCGGTTTGTGGGTGATAAATATCGTGCAAAGCCACGCGACCCAAAATGCGGTCAAATAGTTTTTCCACAACATTTTCATTCTTTTTTAAGGCTGTAATGGTCAAACCCCTAAGAGTTCCGCAGTCAGGTTCCGAGATGATCACATCCTGAGTAACATCCACCAAACGACGAGTCAAATATCCGGCATCAGCAGTCTTAAGAGCTGTATCAGCCAAACCTTTACGAGCACCGTGAGTCGAAATAAAATACTCCAAAACCGATAGACCTTCATGGAAATTCGATAAAATTGGATTTTCAATAATTTCTCCACCCGTTGCACCTGATTTCTGTGGTTTTGCCATCAAACCTCTCATGCCGCACAACTGGCGTATCTGTTCTTTCGAACCACGAGCACCCGAATCAAGCATCATATACACAGGATTAAATCCTTGCATGTGTTGTGCCAATTGATCCATAAGTGTCAATGTCAGACGAGAGTTGGTATGTGTCCAAACGTCAATAATTTGGTTATAGCGTTCATTGTTCGTGATGAACCCCATATTATAATTGTTCTTAATTTCAAGAACTTCTGCTTCAGCTTTGCCAATCAATTCCGGTTTCACTTTTGGAACCACCAAATCGCCAAGATTAAATGACAAGCCTCCTTTGAAAGCCATCGTAAATCCTAAATCTTTGATGTCGTCCAAAAACTTAGCGGTGCGAGCCGTACCAACTATTTTCAGAATATCACCAATGATATCGCGTAATGCTTTTTTGGTTAGAACTTTATCAATATAGCCGTATTCTTTCGGAACAACCTGATTGAACAATACGCGTCCAACGGTAGTTTCAATAAGTTTATTGACGTACTTTCCATCCTCAATCGTATCAATCTTGCAATGGATATAAGCATGAAGATCCACTTTCTTTTCGTTATAAGCAATGATGACTTCTTCAGGACCATAGAAAGTATAACCTTCCCCTAACACAGGGTTTTCAGGAATATTTCTTCTTCCTTTGGTGGTATAATACAGACCTAAAACCATGTCCTGTGAAGGAACTGCAACAGGTGCACCGTTTGCAGGGTTCAAAATATTATGAGAAGCCAACATCAAAATCTGTGCTTCCAAAACAGCAGCATTTCCTAGAGGAACGTGAACAGCCATCTGGTCACCGTCGAAGTCGGCATTGAAAGCGGTACAAACCAAAGGATGCAATTGAATAGCTTTCCCTTCAATCAGTTTGGGTTGAAATGCTTGTATCCCCAAACGGTGTAAGGTTGGAGCACGGTTGAGCATCACTGGATGTCCTTTTAAAACGTTTTCCAAAATATCCCAAACAACTGGGTCTTTTCTGTCAACAATCTTCTTTGCTGATTTCACAGTCTTAACGATACCTCTTTCCAACATTTTACGAATGATAAAAGGCTTAAACAATTCGGAAGCCATTTCTTTCGGAATACCACATTCGTTTAATTTGAGTTCAGGACCTACAACAATAACCGAGCGACCTGAGTAGTCAACACGTTTCCCTAACAGATTTTGGCGGAAACGACCTTGTTTTCCTTTCAAACTATCGCTTAAAGATTTCAAGGCTCTGTTCGATTCTGTTTTCACAGCATTTGCTTTACGCGAATTGTCAAACAAAGAGTCAACAGCTTCTTGAAGCATACGTTTTTCATTACGTAGAATAACATCAGGAGCTTTGATTTCAACAAGGCGTTTCAAACGATTGTTGCGTATAATCACACGACGATATAAATCGTTCAAGTCGGAAGTAGCAAAACGCCCCCCATCCAAAGGTACTAATGGACGAAGTTCAGGTGGAATAACAGGAACAACTTTCACTATCATCCAACCTGGATTGTTTTCCATGCGGGTGTTTGCTTCGCGAAAAGCTTCAACCACTTGAAGTCTCTTCAAGGCATCTTGCTTACGTTGTTGCGAAGTTTCTTTGTTTGCTTTGTCTCTTAATGTGTATGATAATTCATCCAAATCAAGACGAGCAAGCAAATCATATAAGGCATCAGCACCCATTTTTGCAATGAATTTATTTGGATCGCTGTCGTCCAAATATTGATTTTCTTTTGGTAATTCTTCAAAAATCTCGAAATATTCTTCCTCTGTAAGGAAATCTAAATAATTCAGACCTTCTTTAATACCAGGATTTATTACTACATAACGCTCGTAATAAATAATTGTCTCTAATTTCTTTGATGGCAATCCGAGTAAAGCGCCAATTTTGTTCGGTAGGGAACGGAAAAACCAAATATGAGCAACAGGAACTGTCAGTTGTATATGTCCAACACGTTCACGTCTTACTTTCTTTTCAGTTACTTCCACGCCGCAACGATCGCATACTATACCTTTATATCGGATACGTTTATATTTCCCGCAGTGACATTCCCAGTCTTTTACAGGTCCGAAAATACGTTCACAAAACAAACCATCGCGTTCGGGTTTGTAGGTACGATAGTTAATCGTTTCCGGTTTTAGCACTTCGCCGCTTGAACGTTCTAAGATATGTTCGGGAGAAGCCAAACTAATTGTTATCTTAGAAAAATTGCCTTTGGTGTTTAATTCTTTTCTAAAAGCCATACTATAATATTTCTAGTTCCAAAAAGGAAATAAATACATTTATTCTTCAAAAGTAATATTTAGGCCTAAGCCTCTCAATTCGTGAACTAACACGTTGAATGATTCCGGAACTCCTGGGGTCGGCATGTTATCGCCTTTCACGAGAGCTTCATAAGCTCTAGCACGACCGGTAACATCATCAGATTTTACAGTAAGAATTTCCTGTAAAATATTTGCAGCACCAAAAGCTTCCAAAGCCCACACTTCCATTTCCCCAAAACGTTGACCTCCGAATTGTGCTTTACCTCCAAGGGGTTGTTGTGTAATCAAAGAGTAAGGACCGATAGAGCGAGCATGCATTTTATCGTCCACAAGGTGATGGAGTTTTAAGATATAAATCATCCCAACAGTTGCCGGTTGGTCAAAACGCTCTCCAGTACCTCCGTCATACAAATAAACTTTGCCATTTTCAGGAAGACCTGCTTTACGCATATAACCATTGATATCATCTAATGTAGCACCATTAAAGATTGGTGTTTCGAATGAAATTCCTAATTTCTGACCTGCCCATCCCAAAACAGTTTCATATATCTGTCCAAGGTTCATACGTGAAGGAACACCTAAAGGATTTAAAACAACGTCAACAGGAGTTCCATCTTCAAGGAATGGCATATCTTCGTCGCGAACGATACGGGCAACAATCCCTTTGTTTCCGTGACGCCCAGCCATTTTATCACCAACTTTAAGCTTACGTTTCTTTGCAATATAAACTTTAGCTAGTTTCACGATGCCTGATGGTAAATCATCGCCAACCGTTTCAATAAATTTGTTCCGATTATATATTCCTAATATTTCACGATATTTAATCGTATAATTATGAAGAAGAACCTTAATTGATTCATTAGTTTCTTTATCAGAAGTCCATTTTGTAGGATTCACCGAAGTGTAATCAATAGCCATAAGTGCTTTATGTGTAAACTTAACCTTTTTAGGAATAATTTCCTCTTTTAAGTTACTGTAAACACCATGAGAACTTTTGTTTTCAAGCAAATCAATAAGCTTATCAACGAGTTTCGTTTTAAGTTCAGTGATTGACTTGTTGAAATTTTCTTCAAAATCTTTCAGAGTTTCTTTTTCTTTAACCTTATTCTTTTTATCTCTTATAACTTTTGAAAAAAGTTTCTTATCAATAACAACACCTTTCATTGAAGGAGGCGCTTTCAAGGATGCATCTTTCACATCACCAGCTTTGTCACCAAATATGGCTCGCAAAAGTTTTTCTTCTGGCGTTGGATCAGTTTCACCTTTTGGTGTAATTTTCCCAATAAGAATGTCACCTTCATTGACTTCAGCACCTATTCTGATAATGCCATTTTCATCAAGATCTTTGGTGGCTTCCACACTAACATTTGGAATATCGTTTGTCAATTCTTCCATACCGCGTTTGGTTTCGCGCACCTCCAAAATAAACTCTTCAATATGTAAAGAAGTAAAAACGTCTTCGCGAACAATACGTTCGGATATAACAATAGCATCTTCAAAATTATAACCTTTCCAAGGCATGAATGCAACTTTTAGGTTACGACCTAAAGCAAGTTCACCATTTTGCGTTGCATAACCTTCGCAAAGAACATCGCCTTTTTTCACGCGCTGACCTTTACGGACAATAGGTTTTAGGTTTACGCAAGTACTCTGATTAGTTTTTACAAATTTAGGTAGATTATATGTTTTTATGTCATCTTCAAAGCTTACCTTCTTTTCTTTCTCTGTTCGCTCGTATTCGATTACTATCTTTTTTGCATCAACGTATTTAATAACTCCATTTCCTTCGGCGTTAATCAGTACACGTGAATCTTTGGCAACTTTGCCCTCCAAACCTGTTTGCACAATTGGTGCTTCTGGTATCATCAAGGGAACTGCCTGGCGCATCATGTTTGACCCCATCAATGCACGGTTAGCATCATCATGTTCTAAAAATGGAATAAGAGAAGCTGCAATTGATGCGATTTGATTTGGCGCTACATCAATCAGGTTAATTTTATCAGGTTCTATCATAGGATAATCAGCCTGATAACGTGCCTTAACTTGATTTTGTATAATCTTACCAGTTGAGTCAAAGGGCGTACTGGCTTGAGCAATAATTTTCTCTTCTTCCTCTTCAGCTGTTAAGTAAAAAGCTTTTTCGTTAATGACTACAGAGCCATTGGTAACACTGTTATAAGGTGTTTCAATAAAACCAAGCTTGTTGATTTTTGCAAAAACACATAAGGATGATATGAGCCCAATGTTTGGACCTTCAGGGGTCTCAATTGTACATAAACGTCCGTAATGCGTATAATGTACATCACGAACCTCAAAACCGGCTCTATCTCTTGACAAACCACCAGGCCCTAAAGCTGAAATTCTCCTTTTATGAGTCAATTCCGATAATGGATTGGTTTGATCCATAAACTGAGAAAGTTGATTTGTGCCGAAAAATGTATTGATAACCGAAGATAATGTTTTGGCATTAATTAAATCTGCAGGAGTAAACACCTCGTTGTCGCGAACATTCATTCTTTCGCGAATTGTACGAGACATACGAGCCAAACCAACGCCAAATTGCCCGTATAATTGCTCACCAACCGTCCGAACTCTTCTGTTACTTAAATGGTCAATATCATCTACATCGGTCTTCATATTTTGAAGTTCAACCAAATATCTGATAATTGAAATAATATCTTCTTTTGTAAGAACTTTGGTATTAACACTCATATCAAAGTTCAGTTTCTTATTTATGCGGTATCTTCCAACATCGCCTAGATCATAACGTTTGTCAGAGAAAAATAATTTTTCTATTATACCCCGAGCGGTTTCTTCGTCAGGAGGTTCAGCATTTCTAAGTAATCTATAAATAAATTCAACTGCTTCTTTTTCAGAGTTTGATGGATCTTTTTGAAGCGTATTAAATATAATAGTATAGTCATTATTATCGGTGTCTTCACTATGGATAAGAATAGTTTTTACTCCAGAGTCCATAATTATATTGACTTGCTCTGTTTCAATAATAGTTTCGCGATCAATTAGCACTTCCGTTCTTTCAATTGAAACAACTTCTCCTGTATCTTCATCAACAAAATCTTCAATCCAAGAACGCACAACACGTGCAGCAAGTTTTCTACCAATTAGTTTCTTAAGGTTGCTCCGATTTACCTTAATTTCATCTGCGAGATTGAAGATTTCAAGAATAGTTTTATCAGATTCAAAACCAATAGCCCTCAATAATGTAGTAACGGGCAATTTCTTTTTACGGTCAATATATGCATACATGACATTATTAATATCTGTTGCAAATTCGATCCATGATCCTTTAAAAGGAATAATACGAGCAGAATATAATGTCTGTCCATTAGCATGTCTTGTTTTCCCGAAGAAAACACCAGGAGATCTGTGTAACTGAGACACAACAACTCTTTCTGAGCCATTAATTACAAAAGTCCCCTTAGGAGTCATATATGGAATAGGGCCTAAATAAACATCCTGAATAATTGTTTCAAAATCTTCATGTTCCGGATCGGTACAATAAAGTTTTAATTTGGCTTTGAGTGGAACGCTATAAGTCAATCCACGTTCAAGACATTCTTCGAGAACGTATCTTGGTGGATCAATAAAATAATCCAAAAATTCCAGTACAAAATTATTACGTGCATCCGAAATAGGAAAGTTCTCTGCGAAAACTCGATATAAGCCTTCATTTTGTCTATTTTCGGGAGTGGTTTCCAATTGGAAAAAATCGCGAAATGACTTTATTTGAATATCAAGAAAATCAGGATATTCAGCTTGAACTTTTGTGGATGCGAAATTGATTTTTTCAATTTTATGTGAAGCCACCATCGTAAGTTTTAAGGTAAGTAAAAAGAAAAATATTAATATTTGTTATAAACAAAATAAGGTTTAGACTC
>CAIOJS010000065.1 GCA_903858655.1 uncultured bacterium
GCTGGATAAAACCATTGCGGATTGGGCAACATTATCCTAAAATCAAATCACTTATCTTTATTGGATGCATAACTGCTAGCATAAATCTTAGCAAGAATTTTTGCCATGAAAGGCGCCCAAAATCGTTTAAACATGGCTACATCCTCCTGATATCTGGAATCGTTTCCCAAACCTGAAGAGGTTAAAGAGTCAGCATGTATTCTGCGTTTGAGGAGGACCTTTTTACAATATACAAAAGTGCCCTTCATCCCTGCCAAATCGCACCAAGTAAACCAATCCAATGTATTTGGTTTGTCAGCCAATTCAAGAGCAAATTGAAAGTTCGGTAAAGTGTGAAGGTTATACATTATGGTTGGAGTGGCAATAGGATTGCCGAATGATAGGAACCTTCTTTTCCAGAATTTACTTTTTAGATGTGCGTTGAAAGGCATAAAGAAATTCAAGATAAAACGTTTTACGCGCAACATAAATGTCGTAGGTCTATCTGTGCCTTCCATGATTTCAGTATAGTTGGTAAAACAAATCAAGGTGTCTGTAAACTTTTCGGCAGCCGCAATACAGGTTTCAGCATAGTGGGGCAAATAGATATCATCTTGATGGGCTAAGGTGACATATTTTGTTTTGGCTTGCCGCAAACAGAAGTTATCATCATGCAAAACTCCTTTGCCTAATTCAGTTACAAAAAGCTCAACATTATATTTTTGAGCTATGTTGCGAATATAGTCTGATGGGGTTGAGGTGGTGATATAAATATTGCTTTGGATAGTTTGACTACGTAATGAGTCTAAACAAGCTGCTAAATAAGGAGAATCTTTGTAAGCTAAAACGCCAAAAGAATGTATGTCCATCTGTTTGTTAATTCTGATTTCTCCGAATAAGGGATAGTTGTTCGGCAATAAGTCCAAGAAAGAAGAATAGAATAGCGGAAATGAAGCCTAATAATGTTCCTACACTAACACCACGTTCTTCTACAATTAAAGGGACTCCCCAAGCTAGAGTAATCAAAAGTGTAAGAATTGAAATGGGTAAAAATATTTTCATAGGATTGAACAGCACAACAATATTGATGATTTCCATCACGGTTTGAAAAGCTGTTTCCATGCTTATAGTACTTTCACCTTTCATACGCGGGTTAATCTGAATGGGTTCTTCAAGCACCAGATGGCGATTGTTGATGAAGCACAGGGTGATGATATCACTAAAAGACATCGAATTGGGCGTTAGACTAAGGTACTTTTGGGCTAAGTCTGTACGATATATTTTCATACCCGAGTTGATATCGTGAATGGGAACCGTCATCAATATTTTAGCAATCATACGGATTAAGCTTTTGCCGATACCTCTAAAGATAGAAGCCGACTTAGTACCTTTGCGCGAACCTACTATCATGTCGGCATCTTTGGTGGTGATACAATGGTAGAGGTTTTCAATATCTTCCAAACGGTGTTGACCATCGGCATCAATGGTGATGAGGTATTCTGTTTGGCAGGCACGTATGCCGCTTTTGATAGCCCCACCATAACCTTTGTTGAGTTTGTGGTGAAGGATGGTGAGATGTTCTGTGTCGGCTTGCAGTTCCTTCCATATGCTTTACTCCAGGCCTTTGTCTACTCTTTGCTTCGACCGCGATACTAAC
>CAIOJS010000066.1 GCA_903858655.1 uncultured bacterium
AGACCAATTTGTGAAGGTCAAAAAATATTTTTAGAATAACTTTTATGGTTTACACACTTTATGAGATACTCCCTGAATTAAAAAAAGATGTAACTGATGTTGACGAAAATGTAATTCGAGTGTACTAAAAATTCACTTGAGTGTACTAAAAGTTCATTCGAGTGTACTAAAAGTTCATTCGAGTGTACTAAAAGTTCACTTGAGTGTACTAAAAGTTCACTTGAGTGTACTAAAAGTTCACTCGAGTGTACTAAAGGTTCATTCGAGTGTACTAAAAGTTCACTCGAGTGTACATAAATGTCACTTGCATTACGAAAATATAGAAACATAAAAAACACAAAATCAAACTATTAATAATTTAAAAAACAGTATTATGAGTACAACAAATATTCCAATGGAAATAATTAAAGCGATAATTTATATTATTGCATTAGATGATTTACAATTAAGCCAAGGTTCAGGTGGCATAGGACATCACAAATGGGAAGACTGGATGTGGACTCAGGAAGATAGCGAGTACGTTACATCCATCCGCAACATTTTGGAACCACTTTTAGAACCTTATACCAACAAAAAAACCATCACCACTGCACAACGTGCCCAAGTGAAACAAGCCGTTAAATCCATGCGCGAATATGCAAGTTATGATGTGAATGGTCATCGTTTGTTGCTGAAAATAGCAGCATTGGGCGACAACAACGATTGGAATGTAGCCAAATTCGTTTTGGTACACCATTAGCTAAAAAGCATGGAGGTAACAAGAGCGATGCAACCGCTATGTTGCAACCAATGTTGAGCATGAAGAAGAATATTTTGGGTGAAATGGAATTGGGAGTTGTAAGTCCTGAAACACCTACGAAGGCAAGACTGCCCAAAGGCATGAAGTTTGCTAAAGTGTTTCGCTACATTGGTGCCACGGCTCCAAAAAGCAATGCTGATTTTTCGCTGTATGGCAACGCCAAACGGGGCAAAATACACATCACTTTTGAAGGGGTGGATAACTCAGGCACAACAAAGCTCTATGCTTACTACTATGCTTGCTATGAAAGTAACAAAGGCGAACTGGGACAGCCGAGCACTATTGTGAGTGCGGGGATTGTTTTCTGAGAGAAGTTCCAAATTCCAAGCTCCAAATACCAAGATCCAAGGCGCGAAGAAATGAAAAGCTCACTTTTTAAGGGTGAGCTTTTTTATTGTTCAATTGTTGAATTGTTCTATTGATGAGACTTCTTAGTGTAACTTAGTGCTCTTAGTGCCTTAGTGGTTTCTTCTTGGTTGTTACACAGAGATGCACAGTGATACAGAGTTGCACAGTGATATGGAGGGAACGGCAACCCTTGGTATTTGGGTTTTGGAGTTTGGGATTTGGACCTTAATCCACCTATTTCACCAAACTCTCCACCTTCTTATACAACTCCTCACCCCGCAAGTTTTTGGCAATGATTCTGCCTTCTTTGTCGAGCAGCACGGTGAACGGAATGGCTTCAACCTTATACAAAGGCACGACGGTAGATTGCCAATACTTCAAGTCACTCACTTGCGTCCAGGGCAATCCCTTGTTGATGATGGCGCCTACCCATGATTTCCGATCTTTATCTAAGGAAACACCCAAAATATCAAAACCTTTTTTAGAGAAATCGGCATAAATTTTCTGCACATTGGGCAATTCTCTCATGCAGGGTCCGCACCACGATGCCCAAAAATCTATCAACAGATATTTTCCTTTAAACGAGCTCAAACTCACTTTGCGCCCACTAGTGTCGGTCAAGGTGAAATCGGGAGCCATGGAACCTATCATGGTTTGTTTGGAAGTTGAAACTTGTCCGTGAAAACTCTGCACATAGAAATTCGTAGGATATTTTTTGAAGAGCACTGAATCGGCTTTGATGTATAAGTCCAAGTTATCATCAAGTTTCAGCACTTCGGGCAAAAATAATATAGCTAAGGATGATTTGTTGTTTTGCACAAAATCCGTCAAGACTTTTTTGCGATATGTATTTATTTTGTCGTACTCATACGAATATATTTTCAGAAGAGAATCGTACTTCGGATTCTGCGCGTTTTGAGTTGACAGATTGCTGATACTATCCAGTTTTGCTTTGGTATAAGCAATTAGGGTCTGGTTACGAATTACCTGCGACGTTTGCTTTGAGCCCGACACCATAAGTTTGTTCATCAAATCATTTACATCGGTAGTGATTTCTACCGTTTCGCCCGCCTGCAAAATCATCATGATGAAATTGGTTTTGTCAAATTCCAATTTGTAGAAATCTGTAACATTCAACGTCAGTGTATAGGCAAAGTGCCCGTCTTTATCCACAGGGATAGTAGCAATTTTGGTGGGGTCCTTCCCAATTTGATAGAGAGTCAAAGAAGTGAAGGTGTTGTTTTTTAAGGTGCCTTTCAAATTGACTTCGTTTTTCAACTGAGCAAAAGCCGTGGTAAACGCCATCATGAACACAAGGCAAATGATTCCCGAAATACTTTTTTTGTTAGATGTCATAATTATAATGTTAAGAAATTTATCAAATTACTTCTGTAAAAAATCAAATTAGTAATTAAAAAAAAATCAAAAACCCCATGACAGGATTTTTGATTTTTACACAAGGATTTTATTCGTTATTTTAATCCAAGTTCTGTTTTTACAAGAGCCATAATATCTTCTGTAGGGTCAGTATAGAGCAAAACGCCTAAGCCGGCATCAAAGATATAGGTGTATTGATTATCTTTTGCCACTTTTTCGATAGCAGCTTTGGCTTTATCAATAATTGGTTTCAAGATTTCATTTTGTTTCTTTTCCAAATCATCTTGTGCTGATGTCTGAAATGCTTCAATGCGAGCTTGAATATCTTGCAACTCTTTCTGACGGGTTTGTTTAATCAGGTCGGTCATTTTGTTGGCTTGGTCGTCTGCCAAATACGCTTGATATTTGGTGTCCAATTCGCCTTGCATTCCTTTTAATTGAGTTTCTAATGTTTTGGAATACGCTGCAATTTTAGCCATAGCAGAGTCTCTGCCGGGCATAAGTTTTAATAATTCGTTTGAGTCAATATGACCGAATTTTTGTTTTTTCTGAGCATAAGAACTAATGGTTAATCCTAATAAAGCTACGATAAATAATACTCTTGTTAAGTTTTTCATATACATGTTACGTTGTTAATAATTCAAATTTTGTGCAAACGTACAAAAAATTTTTTAATTACGCTTCTTTTACGTGAATTTTTAAGTTGCTTGCACTAAGAAACAAGCTCCTTTCACTACGATAATTAAAGAAAAGTTTTTTGTACTATTGGTCTTTTGTTTGTTTGGGGTCTTTCGTGCTGTTGTTATCGTTGCCGTCGTTGTTTTCCCCTTTATCTCCTTTGTCGGTTTTGTCGGTTTTTGTCTTAACGCTGCCGGGTTTATATCCAAGTTTTGTCAGAACCTCGTCGCTTTTATCGTATTTTGAATTCGCGAATAAAAGCGTAACGCTGCCCGATTTGTCAAAGATAAAAGCATAGCCACCGGCATTAGCCAAAGTTTCGATAGCTTCATACACTTTGTCTTGTATGGGTTTTATCAACTCCTGACGTTTTTTAAACAAGTCGCCATCTTTGCCAAATCTCTTTTTCTGCAGATCTTTAGCTTCTTTTTCTTTGGCAACGATTTCGTCCTGACGTTTTTTCTTTATATCATCCGGCAAAAGCACTGCTTCGGCTTGAAAATCTTTGTACAATTTGTCAACGGCAGCAAATTTTGTCTCAATTTCTTTTTGCCAATCGAGCGACATCTTGTCTAATAGCGCTTGTGCATCACGATATTCCGTCATGTTTTCCAAAATATACTCCGAATCAACATACGCAAACTTTTGTGCATGCGAATGAAAAGAAAACAAGGGAACGATAAATAATAATACGAATAATTTTTTCATGTGTACCTCCTTTTAATTTATTTTTTATTTTAGTCAATAGATTGATTAATGGAAAAATGGAACTGACTTCCGCCTTTGCCGACATTGGGTATCTTATCAAATCCGTATCCCCAGTCCAAACCAAGAATACCAAACATAGGTAAAAACACTCTCACCCCAACACCCGCCGAACGATAAATGTCAAATGGGTTGAAAGCCTTAAAGTTCGACCACGCATTTCCTCCTTCAGCAAAAGCCAATACATAAACCGTCGCCGAAGGATTCAAAGAAACAGGATAGCGCAATTCCATGGTAATTTTATCAAAGATCGAGCCACCAACAAGGTTTCCTACTTTATCTCTAGGTGTTAAAGAGTTATTTGTATAACCCCGTAGTGCAATAATTTCTCTACCATCCAGTGCATACCCTGATAAGCCATCCCCACCTAAATAGAAACGTTCAAAAGGTGGAACACCTATACTTTTATTATATGCACCCATAAATCCAAATTTTGTTCTAGCGCTTAATACCAAATTTCCTGCCAATTTTGTATAAACCGCTGCCGAAATTTTCCACTTGTGATATTCTATCCATTGATATTTCTGTTCATCAGTAAGTTTAGCGTAATTTTCGCTTTTAAATAAGGAGTATGGAGGCGTTAATTGCAACATGAGTGAAATCTCAGATCCTGAACGAGGATAAATCGGAGCATCAATAGAGTTTCGTGACAAGGTAACTGAATAGTTCAAGTTGTTTGAGGTTCCATCCGTAAAACTAAAAGAAGAAACATAATTTTTTAAACTATAATGTTGATAGCCGATTTCGTTGTAAAGCATAAAATAGTCATCGGGCCATTTCAAACGAATGCCCAAACCTACTGAAGCTCCTAAAATATTAATTGCCTGACGAAGTGCATCGCTCTTTTTCAAACCATTCGTCTGCGATGAATAATAAACAGAAACGCTCAATGCCTGCGGTTTTTTGCCACCAAGCCATGGTTCGGTGAAAGAAGCATTATAAGCTTGATAATAGATACCATTGGTTTGAACTCTAACGCTCAGCTTTTGTCCATCACCGGAAGGAAGTGGTTGCCAGGCTGCTTTTTTAAAGAAATTATGCATCGAAAAGTTATTGAACGAAACACCCAAGGTTCCGATCAATCTGCCAGCTCCCCAGCCACCGGAAAGTTCCAACTGGTCTGAAGATGTCTCTTCCACAGAATATTCTATATCTACAGTCCCATCTGTAGGATTCGGAATAATATCGGGAACAATTTTTTCAGCATTAAAATATTTTAGCTGTGCTAATTCACGGGTCGTACGAATAATATCGGAACGATTAAATAATTGCCCCGGCTTAGTGCGTATTTCACGAATCACAACGTGGTCGTTTGTTTTCGTGTTTCCACGAATAGTGACCTTATTTATATAAGCTTGTTTGCCTTCAATAACGCGTATCTCTAAATCTATGGAATCGTTTTCGATTCTAGTTTCAACAGGAGTGGCACTGAAAAACAGATAGCCATTGTCCATATACAAAGAATAAACATCGAAACCATTGGGATTATAACTCAAATTGGTCTCCAGTTCTTTTTGATTATACACATCTCCTTTATTAATCTTTAAAATACTCCCCAATTCTTTATCAGTATATTTTGTATTGCCAATCCAAGTGATATTTCGGAAGTAATATTTTCTTCCTTCTTGCAGATGTATATTGATGTCAATAGTGTTTTCTCCCGACTTGACAATGGTGTCATATAGGATTTTCGAATCTCGATATCCTAATTCATTGTATTTATCAATCAGCGTAATTCGGTTTTTTTCATATTCATCCCGTAGGAATTTTGAAGACTTGAAGATTCGCAATACAATTTTGGAGTTCACATAATTCAAAAAGTTCTCTTCTATACTGACAGAATCAGGGACAAAAACCTTTTTAATAGTCTGACATACTAAAGTATCAAGCCCCATGAAGGGATTGAAATAGGTTTGCTCCTTAGTTTTTTTCATCAAATGCTTAAGCTTGTAAGCTGAAACATTGTTGTTCCCATAAAAGTTTATTTTCCGTATTCGAACTTTTTTGTGCTTCTTCACATCAATATTCAGTTTTGCTGTATATTTAGTGGAAGAAGAATCAATAACCTCTTTGATATCTGCTTCCACATTATAGAAGCCTTTATCCTTAAAGAATTTTTTGATAACATCTGTGGACCGAAGAATCACATTGCTGGTGACCACATCCCCTTTCGTAAGATTAAGCTTTGCTCGCAAATCATCCACATCCGACTTCTTTACATTGGACGAAAATAGCGGCGTAGTTGACAATCGAGGATGTTCTTTCAATTGAATTTCAAGCCAAATCTTTTTATCTTCAATCTTTGTTGCATATAATTTGATGTCATCAAAAAGACCTTGCTTCCAAAGGTTTTGGACAGCCTTTGTAATTTTATCTCCCGGAATTTGCAATGTTTCGCCTTCATATAAGCCTGTAAGAAGTTTGCAAATATTCGTATCGGAATAGTGAACGCCACTAAAAGCTATTTTTTGAATCTCGAATTCTTTTGGTGACGCATAATCAATTGTGCCTTTATCATCAACAATCACCTGCGCTTGCAGCGGGATGCTTAGAACTAAAAGAATGAATAATTTATAAAAGTTTTTTAATGTCATTTCATGTTATATTTGCTCGCTGGTCATACCAAATCGTCTTTCTCTTTTTTGATAATCAATAATTGCGGAATAAAAATCATTTTTTCTAAAATCGGGCCATAAAACAGGCGTAAAATATAATTCTGTATAAGCCATCTGCCACAGTAAAAAATTACTTATTCGATACTCACCACTTGTTCTGATTAAGAGTGAAGGATCGGGTATATCTTTGGTGTTAAGTGAATTTGATATTAGCTCTTGGTTTATATCATTTACATCAATAATATTGTTTTTTATCTTTTCGGCTATCTTTTTTACAGCTTGAGTAATTTCCCATTTCGAGCTATAACTAAGCGCCAAAACAAGAGTCATTCGTGTATTATTTGCTGTAATATTTATGGTATTCATTAATTCGTCGTAACAATTTTTATGAAGGCTTTCTATGTCGCCAATGGCAATTAAACGTATATTATTCTTTATTAGTGTTTCCGTTTCATTATTTATTGATCTAACCAAAAGTTCCATCAATGCGTCCACCTCTTCTTTTGGTCGTAACCAATTTTCTGTTGAAAAGGCATATAGGGTGAGAAATTTAATGCCGATTTCTGTAGCAGCTTCTACAGTTTCTTTAACAGCAGTAACTCCATGTTGATGTCCAAAAACACGAAATGCACCACGTTTTTTTGCCCAACGACCGTTACCATCCATTATTATAGCTACGTGTTCAGGTAATTTTTCAAGAATAATTTTTTCTTTCATTTACAATAGTCCGAATAAATTAATCTTTGTATTTAGTTTTGAGTTTAGGGTGGTGTTCGTATGCAGAACAAAGCCCATTTTTTGGTTTGATGCGAAATGCAATGGTTATACCTGTAAAAACATACCAATCTTTCGTGTTAGGATTGCCTCGTGCCAAACCTGTATGCGTTCCTCTATTTTCAGCTGGAAGTGATTGATCAGAAAGTGCTGTAGCCATTGAACCATTCATCGAATAAAGAAGATTTGGGTCAGCATAATTTGTACTCACATCATCAATATAATCTGTAAAAGTCTTACGAATCCCCCATTCTAAGCCTATACTTAGAAATTTAAAAGGAGATACTTTTACTCCCAATCCAAAGGGAATTGCAATAGTCGTTAAAGCGTAGTTTTTTTTAGCACCTACAATGGTTGTTCCTTGTCCTTCAGTTCCTAGAGGCTGGAGCGAATACCAAGAGCCACCATATTGAGCTTTGGGGTTAAAATTAAAAACAGATGCACCTATAAAGATATACGGAGAAATAAAATGCTTTTTATCGCCAACAACATATTTTAAAAAATTGAACTCAATTTGGGGCGAGAACTCAAAAATATAACTTTTAAAACTCAAATTCCGATCAACATTGGCTTTGGAACGTGCATCGCTAGCTACCAATTCACCATATAAAGCATTAATTTTTAATGCCCAACGAGGAGTAATATTATAACGATACACAATGCCACAAGCAAATTGGGTTTGTAAAAAATGCTTCGAGGGGTTCAAATCTCCGATATAATAGGATCCGCCTAAAAAAATACCCAATTCGTTCCGATAGAATTCCTGCGCCTTAAGTGCCCCATTAAGCAGTAATGGGAATATAATTAATAGTAATAGCCTTTTCATTGTATTTGATAATCATTGTATTTTTTGCAAATCCGTAATTTCATTCATCTATGCTACTTTATTGTATTCTTTAGTTTGCGATGGTTTCCCTATTTTCATTGGAATTGCTTTTTTCCATATAACGTGGTTTCATAAGATTATGTTGTGCTGCCTTAATCAAAATATGCTGAAAAACAACACAAATAGTCTTACTGTTTTAATATTTTAACTCAAAGTACAAAAGTAGAGAAAAAAAGTATATAAATTAAAAATATATAACGAATTCCACTTTTTATTAGTTTCGTTTATCCCAACCCCACATAAGTTTTTCTCTGATCGTAGAGAAAAATGGTTTGTTGGGAAAATTCACGAGCTTAATTTGGAAGTTCTCTTTCTTAATTTCCAATTCAATAGAGGAGCTTGTAACAACGTTATTCGAGTCCAAAGTAACCAAATAATTATCAATCCTTCCTTCTATCTTTAATTTTATAGTCACATTATCGGGCACAACAATAGGTCGGACAGTCAAATTATGAATAGCAATTGGTGTGATGATAAAATTTGCAGAATCAGGTGTAAGAATAGGTCCTCCACAACTCAAAGAATATGCCGTGGAACCTGTTGGAGTTGATATTATTAATCCATCTGCCCAATACGTGTTTAAAAAAACATTGTTGATATAAGCATGAATGTGTATCATGGATGAAGAATCTCGTTTGTGCACTGTAATTTCATTTAAAGCAAAATTATTCTCTCCAAACAGGTTGGGAGGCGTTTCTATTTTTATTAGCGATCGTCTTTCAATAATAAATCTCTTGTCTAAGATATTGGTAATTGCTTCAGAAATTTCATCTTTTGAGATACTTGATAAAAAGCCCAATCTTCCCGTATTAAAACCAAGAATTGGAATCTCGGAATCTTTAATCAAACTTATTGTTTTCAGCAGGGTGCCATCCCCTCCAATACTGAACAAATAATCTACGCCATTTCTAAGTTCCTGATTATTTTCAAAAGTCTCAGTGTCGGGACTCACCAAATGCTTTTGAACTAATTGTTCATAAAATGGTCTATAGATAGTGATAGTAAAATTATGATAGCTGAGTCTGCCTAGCAACTCCATATAATATTCTTCATGCTCTTCCGAAAAATATGTAGCAAAAAGGGCTATTTTCATAGAAAAATATTTATATATTAAGATAATTCATTAAAGAGTCATAACGGTCTTGCAAATCGCTATCGTATTCTGATTCTGTAAAACTGGCAACAATTGTATAACCATATCTTTCAAATGTTTGCAATACGGAAAAAATATTCATTCTGTTTATTTTTAAAGTTACCTCCAGTTTTGTGGAATCCGGGAAACTACTCACATAACAGTTCAATATTTTCGCATCGTTCGATTCAACGATAGACGCAATTTCTTGTAGAGAATAATCATTTTCATTGCGTTCAACAATTATAATACCTCCGGGGTTTCGAATGGATGCGGTTTCTGCGAACTTTTCCATTAGGTTTTGAATCGTTATGGAACCTAAATAACGCGTATTTTTATCAACAACAGGTACTACAGACAGCTTCATCTCTGTTACCATAGACATAACCTCAAAAACATGTTGATATTGATAAACAAAAGCATGTATCAAAGATAGCTTATGGTTGCCAATAGATTCATCTAGATTGTTTTCGGCATAAATATCATTTTCCGAAATTAATCCCAAAAACTCCACATTATTCACAATGGGCAAATGATTGAGCTTTTGCTCGTCCATTAATTTTAATGCATACGACCCCACATCAGAGGTGTGAAGAGGAATTACGGCATCGGTCATTAAATGTTTCGCAAGCATGGTGTTTTAATATTTTTTACAAACATACATGAATTTTTTTACAAACAAACTTAAAACTTCATTTTTAGAAAAATATTTGGTGCAAATCGATATTTATTTTTCATTATAACGCTGCATTTTTTAACTTTGCAGCATATTTTTTTTGTATGACAAAACTTAGTGTAAATATCAACAAAATAGCAACGCTTCGAAATGCACGAGGCGCCAACTTGCCCGACCTCATTAAAACAGCTTGCGACTGCGAGCGTTTTGGTGCGCAGGGTATCACAGTTCATCCTCGTCCGGACGAACGACATATCAGATATCAAGATGTTTATGATTTAAAAAAAGTGTTAACAACGGAGTTTAACATCGAAGGTTATCCTTCCGAATCTTTTATCAAGATGGTAATAGATGTAAAGCCACATCAGGTTACTTTGGTGCCCGACGCCCCCGACGCAATTACATCCAATGCCGGTTGGGACACTATTAAGCATCTGTCTTTTCTGCAAGATGTTATTATGCGTTTCAAACAACACGGGATACGAACCTCTGTTTTTATTGACCCTGTGGAAGAAATGATTCTTAAAGCAAAAAAAACAGGCACGGATAGAGTTGAATTATATACGGAGGTTTATGCCAAGAAATATGCCACTGACAATCAGAAAGCCATACAGGATTATGCTATGGCAGCAAACGTCGCTAACAAAATTGGCTTAGGATTGAATGCCGGTCATGATTTGAATCTAGAGAACTTAAAGTACTTTCATCAAAACATCCCCGGATTGAAGGAAGTTTCCATAGGTCATGCGTTGATTTGTGACTCCTTATATTTGGGACTTGAAAACACCATTCAGCTTTATTTAAAACAATTGGTGTAAATCAAGCTTATTTTGCAGCGGTTTGTCCAGATTCTTCGAAAACCACTGTTAATAAAGTTTGCCCAACTAGTTTAAGCGAATTCTTATCTACATTCGCTAAGTTGTCTTGTATGGTGTGCCAATTTTTATAGAAGCCCGAACCTGTATTGTCATCATGATGTATGATGTCAATCGTTGGAATTTTTATCAAAGTATTGATATAATAATGGTCATCGGTAATCGGATTGGTTTGCTTTTCTACAAAATTACTACCGTAGCCAATCCGTGAAGCAGCATCCCACACCTTATTTAATACATCGGGTGCATATTCAACAGAAATGCCTTCGTGTGTAAAATTAGGATTTGGAACGCCTACCATATCCAACAATATCCCAAAGTTTGCCTGGTAATTTTGTTGATGCGGATTTTTCGCCCAATATTGAGAGCCCAAACCCCAACCGTCATCTGCATATTGTTTCTTATCATCTTGAGGTGCACCATAATCTTCGGCATCAAAAAACACTATATCCACACCAACCGTTACCTTGTTTGCAGCAAGTATTTGAGCCAATTCTACCAATATGCCAACCCCACTAGCGCCATCATTTGCGCCCTCTATTGCCGTGCGATGTTTCGTGCTGTCCTTATCTTGGTCGGCATACGGGCGCGAATCCCAATGCGAACAAAGCAAAATCCTTGCAGGAGCATCGGGATTGAATGACGTGATAATGTTTTGCATTTTCAGGGCAGTGCCGTTATAAGCGCGCACTGTAGCTTTTTGAATAATAACATGGGATGAATACTTTTTCATTTTTAGTTCTAACCAGCTTGCGCATTTGTCGTGAGCAACTGTATTATTTACACGAGGACCAAATTCCACCTGCTTCTGAGTGAAATAAAACGCCGAATCAGCATTAAAAATAGGCACAGGAACTCTTGCCCCTGTCTCTTTGACTTTATCTCCTGTTGTACTGGTTTTTTTTGCATTGTTACCACAGGATGTGATAATAAAACTTAAAATTGCCAATCCGGCAATGAGCTTGAAAAAATGTTTCATGATAAATTATTTTGATAAGAACATATAAAAACGATGACAATTTTCTAAAGATTTACGAACCGTGCGGTATTCAAACGGTACCTTGTCTTTGAGTTTTTTATCGGAATAGACAGATGTGTTTTGCGAAATTCGTGCAGTGTCTTTTGTGAATGATGATTTCTTTCCCGTGAAAAAACCTTTAACCACATTGAGCCTCCATGCCATTTCTGTGGTGGAACGAGAAGCAAATTTATGGGGTGCAGGCATGCCAATAATTTCGGCTATCATCGTCGTGATTTCTTTATACGGCATATTCTCGGACGTAAGTATAAACCCATCATTTTTTATATCGCTTTGCATCAGAAGCATCATTACTTTTGCCACATCGCGTACATCCACAAAGCTATTTGCACCGCCTGTGTAATATTTCAAACCTCCGCGTATCTGTTGATACAAACCTCCTATACCCGATTTCGGTTTCCACGGTCCGACAATGACCGATGGACGAACCACAACCGCATTCATACCTTCGGCACATCCGCGCCAAATTTCTAATTCAGCATTAAATTTACTGCGAGCATAATCGGAATGTTTTGCATTTTCGTCCCACACCGTCTCGTCCGTAATCAGTTCCGCTTTGCCAAGCACTGCAATAGAACTCACATGACATATCTTTAGGATGCCGTGCTCAAGAGCAGCATCCACAATATTTGCTGTGCCGCGTATGTTGGCTTGTTGCATTTCCTTTTTGTCTTTTTCCGAAAAAGAAACTTTTGCAGCACAATGATAGATAACATCCACGCCTTCCATAATGGACATGAGCGAATCAATATCCATCACATCGGCAACCACCCATTCAATCTGCTGAAACTGCGACGTCTTGCCATAGAAATCAAACACCCGCTGCACAAACGCCATATCGGAAGTGGCTCGTTTGATGGCTCTGATATCCATACCCGTGCCACACAATTCTATCAAAAGATGTGTTCCCAAAAAACCCGTTGCGCCGCTAACTAAAATCATTGTTTCTAATATTCCTGCAAAATTACTATTTATCTTTAAAATACAGGGGAATTAAATGCCTGATTTATGATTAGCCGAAGATAAATCATAAATCTCAATTCATAAATCATAAATTTCAATCGCTATTTCGTATGAAATTTGTAATTTTACCAAAATTTTTAAAAGGATGAATTTTGTTGATGAATTGCGTTGGCGTGGCATGATACACGACTCGATGCCCGGCACTGCGGAACAGTTAGAAAAAGAGATGAGTACGGCTTATGTTGGCATAGATCCCACGGCGGATTCTTTGCATATTGGGCATTTGGTTTCGGTGATGATGCTTAAACATTTTCAGTTGTGTGGTCACAAACCCATTGCTTTGGTGGGTGGCGCCACGGGTATGATAGGCGATCCATCGGGTAAGTCGGAAGAACGAAATCTGTTGGATGAAGAAATCTTGCGACATAATCAGAATTGCATACAAGTGCAACTAGAAAAGTTTTTGGACTTTAGCGATATCCCCAACCAAGCCGAAATTGTAAACAATTATGACTGGATGAAAGATTTTTCGTTTCTTTCATTTTTGCGCCAGGTGGGCAAGCATATCACCATTAATTATATGATGGCAAAAGATTCTGTTCAAAAACGGATGCTTGCGGGCGAAGGGATGTCGTTTACCGAATTCACCTATCAGTTAGTGCAGGGCTACGATTTTTATTGGCTTAATCAACACAAAAATTGCAAATTGCAGATGGGCGGCACCGACCAATGGGGAAACATCGTGACAGGAACCGAACTGATACGCCGCATGGGCGGCGGCGATACTTTTGCTATCACCTGTCCCTTGATCACCAAAGCCGATGGCAGCAAGTTTGGCAAAACCGAATCGGGCAATGTGTGGTTGGATGCGAAGAAAACTTCGCCCTATTCGTTCTATCAGTTTTGGTTAAACTGTTCGGATGAGGATGCCGAAAAATATATTAAAATCTTTACGCTGTTTTCGCAGGACGAAATCGCCGAAATCATTCGTGTTCATCGCGAAGCGCCCCATTTGCGTGCGGTGCAGAAAGCATTGGGCAAAGATATAACCATCAGGGTTCATTCCGAAAAAGAATATGAAATGGCTCTGGAAGCCTCCGAAATTTTGTTTGGCAAAGGCACTTCCGAAAGTTTGCAGAAGTTGGACGAGGCAACATTTCTTTCGGTCTTCGACGGCGTTCCCCAATGCGTTGTTTCCAAAGACGAGGTGGCGCAAGGCATAGATGTTATCGAATTGTTGAGCACAAAAACAACGATTATGCCTTCCAAAAATGAAGCCCGACGCATGATCAAAGAAGGCGCCATTCAGGTGAATAAAGGGAAAGTGGCTGAGGGGACTCTCATTGATAGCAGCTATTTATTGAACGAGAAGTATATTTTGGTGCAGAAGGGAAAGAAGAACTATTTTGTTATTGTAGTTCATTAGGAGACATTCTTTGTCATCCCGACCGCAACGGTCTGTGGACAGGACCTGTGGGCGAAAACATCAGCTAAAACCACCTAGCTCATCACAGAAAAAACCAAAATCACTCAACCGCCATCCTTAATCTGATTGGCGATTGGGTGATTTTTTTTGATATATATTATAATGTATAAGAATAAATATTTCTTTGCATTATAATTTTCCGTATCTTTGTACCTATATTTATATACTGCCAAATGAATAGAAGCGAGTATGTAATAAGGTATAGTGTAAATTTAAAATATATGGGTATGAAAAAATTGATTCTCGTTTTGGCTATTTTGATTATTAGTAATAAATCAAATGCTGCTATATATCCAATTAACTTTGATGCTGCAATTAATGTAACATGTCAATCAGGTGATACTATCCGTTTTTATACAATTAACTATACAGCCTTTATTTTCGACGTGTACATTAATTACAATTTAATTGCTAGCAATTTAACACCAGGATTAAATGGTAAAATATATGATTATGTTGCACAAATTGGCAACACTTCTTATCAATTAACTAATTCATTTGGACTAACCCTTGATAAATCAATTACCGTTAACAACATCGTTTCAATACAAAATTACAACTCGATTAATACATACAATATCTCCCCCAACCCCTTCTCCACCTCCACCCAAATCTCCTTCGACAAAACCTACCAAACCCTCGACCTATCCCTCATAGACCTGCAAGGCAAAATCATTCAACAAAAATCCTATCACGATTGCAACAAAATCAATTTGGATAGGGCGGGCATCGCCACCGGGTTTTATTTTCTGCGCGTGAGCTTGATTGGGAAATTTGTGGAGACGAAAAAGGTGGTTGTGGCGGATTGATGCGCTATGGATGAAAAATAATTTATATCTTTGCAATCAAATTAAAGAAATCATTTCGACATGGAACTTATAGTCAAAATAAAAAAAGACACCTTAGACACCGATATTTCGAAAATCATGCGCTATTTAAAGACTCAAAAGTGCGTTCGGAAATTCGATTTGGTGACGGATGATATAAACACGATCAAAAGCATTTCTGATAAAGAAACCGTAGAAGCTATCCATCAAACCACTTCAAAAGCGCTGACTGATTTTCTGAATAAAGAAACGGAAACTATATTTTAGATGAAAGTAGAACAAAGGGAAATCGTTGAAGTAAACTTTTTGTTGCCCGACGGCAAATTCAAGCCTCATCCGGTTATTGTCTTATCCAATAATGACATTAACAAGTTTGAAGATGCCTTTGTCGCTGTTATGATTTCTTCTACTGCCCCTGATGATTCGTATAGTTTTTGGCTCGAAAACACCATGCTGACGAAAACTCCAAGGGTTCGTTGTCAGGTTCGCAGTCATTTAATTTCATTAATTCCCGCCAATCAGGTTATAGGCAAACATGGAAACATAAAGAAACTCTATTTTCATGAGCTTCTAAACTTTATTAATGAAAGAGTGTTTAACAGCGAAGATTAACATGCTACCTTTATAAAGAAAAAAGGAATATAAACTGTCCCAAATCCCCATTTTCCCCCAAATAAATCCCCCCTCCAAATAAAAAAAGTGAAAAAAAATCACAACAAAATTAGTTTGTATTAAAAAAAGGTGTATCTTTGCAGTCCATTTTTAAAAAACGTTAAAATCTTTACAATGTACGCAATAGTAGATATAGCAGGACAACAATTCAAAGTAGAAAGAGAACAGGAAGTATTTGTTCACCGTTTAGAAGGCGAAGAAGGCTCATCCGTTACTTTTGACAAAGTATTACTCATAGAAAATGCAGGCAAGGTTGCCGTAGGCGCTCCCCGTGTGGAAGGCGCTACGATTTCGGCAAAAATTCTCTCGCATTTGAAAGGTGATAAAGTAATTGTTTTCAAGAAAAAAAGAAGAAAAGGCTATCAAAAATCAAATGGCCACCGTCAATATCTGACCAAAATTCAGATTGAAGCGATTAATGCTTAGTTATAAACTTTAAAAAATTAATTCTATATGGCACACAAAAAAGGTGCGGGTAGTTCGACGAACGGTCGGGAATCGCACAGTAAACGCTTAGGTATAAAGATATATGGCGGACAGTTCGCTCTTGCAGGCAACATCGTTGCTCGTCAAAGAGGGACCATGCATCATCCAGGTTTAAACATGGGCATTGGCAAAGATCATACCTTGTTTGCATTGGTTGACGGCATCGTTGAATTCAAAAAGAAAAAAGATGCACGTTCTTATGTATCTATCATTCCTATGATGGAACAACAAGAAATCGTTCAAATGAATGAACAACAAGAAATCGTTCAAAATTAATAAAGACACATTTTTCTTTAAAAATCTCCGGTTACTCTTGTGATCGGAGATTTTTTTTAAGCCCCTCTTAATTATTTCAATTATTTTTGTAGAAAAAAAGCACGCTATGATACAATTAAGCATATTACGCAACGATCCACAAGCAATCATCGAACGATTGGCATTAAAAAACTATAACGCAAAAAGCTTGGTGGACGAAATCCTGAAATGTGACGATGAACGTCGCTTCACGCAAAAGACCTTGGATGATAACCTCGCCGAATCGAACAAAATAGCCAAAACGATAGGCGAGTTTTTCAAGACGGGCAAGGCTCAAGAAGCCAATGCACTCAAAGAAACCACCGTGGAACTGAAAAAGACCGCGAAAGATTTGGAAGAAAAGCTCAATGGTTTGGAAACAACCTTGAATGGATTGTTGCTACAATTGCCCAATCCGCCTCATAGTTCCATCAAGCCGGGCAAAACTCCCGAAGATAACGAGATAGTGTATTCCGAAGGCAAAATGCCCGAATTGGCTGAGTCAGCAGTTCCACATTGGGACTTAGCTTCAAGATATAACTTGATTGATTTCGAATTGGGCAACAAAATCACGGGTGCGGGCTTTCCTGTATATAAAGGTAAAGGCGCACGTTTGCAACGGGCATTAATCAATTTCTTTTTAGATAATGCTGTGGCAGCAGGGTTCACAGAAATTCAGCCCCCCCTGATGGTGAACGAAGCGTCAGCTTATGGCACAGGGCAGTTGCCCGACAAAGACGGACAGATGTATCATGCTCAGATTGATAATTTGTATTTAATCCCAACAGCAGAAGTGCCTGTAACGAATTTGTATCGCGATATGATTTTGAAAGAAAAAGATTTTCCGATAAAGAATGTGGCATATTCGGCTTGTTTCCGCAGGGAAGCCGGCTCGTATGGCAAAGACGTCAGAGGCTTGAACCGACTTCATCAATTTGATAAGGTGGAAATCGTACAGATTCAACATCCCGACAAATCCTACGAAACCTTGGAAGAGATGCGCGAATATGTGTGCGGTTTGCTTCGCAAGCTTGAGCTTCCGTTTCGTGTGTTGAAACTATGCGGAGGTGACATGAGTTTTACATCCGCGTTGACCTACGACATGGAAGTGTGGTCGGCGGCACAACAAAGATGGCTCGAAGTGAGTTCCGTTTCAAACTTCGAAAGCTATCAAGCCAACAGGATGAAACTTCGCTATAAGAGCGATGACGGCAAAATTAATTTGGCTCATACACTAAATGGAAGTGCTTTAGCGTTACCAAGAATTGTAGCTTCATTGCTCGAAAACAATCAAACCGAAGCGGGTATTGTAATCCCGAAAGCGCTCATCAGCTATACCGGGTTTGAGATTATCAATTAATATAAATGTATATGAAAACCGTCAATTTTTCTATCATCCTTGTTTGTTCCGTGCTGCTATTTTCATGTAGCAATGAAAAACGGGCGAAACAAATTTCGAAAATAGACAGTTTATATAAAGTGCTTGATACGGTTGATATCAAATTAAAACAAATCAACATTGATTCGGTAAAGAACAGATACCGCTTGTACAAGGTGACGAATGATACTGTATCAAAACATTTTCCGGAAGTTCGAAACGACGAAAGTTGGAAATACATTTGTGCCTTTCAGAATGTGAGAAAACCGTTTAAAAACATGTCGATAAGCTATGATTTTTTTAGGGCAGAATTACAGCTCTCCAAAAAGCAACTCGAAGATCTCAAACATGATGTTGAAAAGAAATTGCTGAAAGGAAAAGATTTCGATAAGTTCTTTACGGATGAATATCGCTCGGTGAATGACGTGAAAGCGAAAATTATGAATAATGTGAATCAGGTGAATGCTCAAATGAAAAACTTCGATACGGTTCAACCCTATTTGATGAATCTGATTCGGGAACATAAATCCAAGAAAAAACATTAATTTCTGCAACAATATGGATAGCACGAAGAAAAGCATTATGATTTTTACCCGTCGGCAATTTTCCTTAGGATTGTTGCTGCTCTTGTTTTTTATTACAGGTGCCGCAGCCTTCAGTCAGACCAATACGAACGAACAGCTCGCCATTCAATATTATCAGAACAAAGAGTATGACAAGGCAGTTTTGTTGTTCGAAGACTTGTATAGCAAAACTCCTACACCTTTTATTTATGACTATTACTACAACTGTCTGCTCGAGATTAAGGATTATAAGAAAGCGGAAAG
>CAIOJS010000067.1 GCA_903858655.1 uncultured bacterium
ACCTATAAAGAATTTGAAACCTTTATTGTTCCTGCAAACAGCAAATTTAGTATGAAAGTAGCGGAAGACACTTCGTATCGGTGTTTTTATCGCTAGTGTAAAGCAAAAAAAAAGCATCCTGTAAGGGATGCTTTTTTTTAAAAAAGTTTCAACTAACTATTGTAAAGTGCAAGTATAATCAGGTGTTGAAGATCTTCCATCAAATTGATAGTTTTCACATTCTGATTGCGCTTTTGCTTTGCTGCCCATAGCGGTGGTATAATTTTGATCCATGCTTGGAGTTGCAGCTGATCTGCATTCGCAAATTCTTGTTTTCATACAAGATGATAGCGTTATTGACAAAAATAATGCACCAACTAATAAATACGCGAGTTTTTTCATAATAATATATTTTAAATGTTTTGGTTATACGAATGCAAAATTACAATAAATTTTTGTTGTACCCAAAAAAATGATTAAAAAGGAAGATATTTCATAAAAAAAAGAGCATCCTAAACCCTAGGATGCTCTTTGAAGAATCAAAATATGACGTTTTATTTCAGTGCACAACCAGTAGTTACACCAACAACGTTTAACGATTCACATTTAGTTTTTGCATCAGATTTTGTTGTTTTCGCAATCGTAAAATCGGTGGAAACACCACTCATAGTGCAAGTACAAGTGTATTCTTTTTTGCATGATGATAATGCTAGTGTCATTAAAAATAACACGCCTAATACTAAGGAAACTTTTTTCATAAAATTATTTTTTAAAATGAATAAATAGAGAAACTGAATAAAAAGCAAAAATATATATTATTTATCAAACAACAAGAAAAATAATTATTTTTTTAACCAATTCGCAATTTCATCATAATTCAGACTAATATAATCGGTCTTTTGTTCAACGATAGAATTATTGATAAACAGAATACAAGGCATGTTATATCCTGCCAAATTCACAAAACGTCTCCCCAATAAAATCATATACGGAATGTTATAGGCTTTGGTGTCATCAAAAAACGGAGTAATATCTTTTTGGTTGCCATTCAGGACAAAAAAGATTGAAATATCATGGTTTTCTTTTTTAATAAGGTGAAGTTTGTAAGCAGCAATGCGACAATGCTTACAGGTTAAACTCATAAATGCAATAATATGTTTTCCTTGACGAAGTTCTAATGGAGGCTTTTTTAAATCGGGACTGTTATATAGCGTGTCAAGTTTTAGTTTGTAGCCAACAGTTTCTTGTTGCGATTGATAGGCAACAATAAAATCGGGAGGATTCAAAATAAAGGGCAGGGCTAATGAAACTAATATAGCTACAATAGCGATAATCTTTTTAAAGCGAAGATTGAATCCTTTATGCCAGATATAAAGCAACACTGCTACGGCTAGCATTACGAGGTTCTTTATAATAGATTCAAGGGGTGACATCATCAAAACATTGCCAAAGCACTTACAATTGCCTTTGTTACCTTCTAAAATAAGCTGTACGATTAAATAAACCGTAAATACAACTAACATAGCGATAGTTGCTTTTAGCGTGAATTTGCGTAAGCTAAAGTTGAGTATTAAAAGAAGTCCCAATAAGAATTCAAAAGAAATCATCAAGCGGGCAATGACTGGGGCAGTGTACCAATTGGCAACACCCAAATCAATAAAAGTTAACTCGAAAAGTTCAATAGGATATAATTTGGTTAGTCCTGAAAAGATAAAGACTAAGCCTAAAAGTACGGAGATTGTTGTAAAAATAATTTTCTTTAACATGGTGCTATGATACTAAAAACCATATTTGTCAATCAAATAAATCAAAGCAGCCATAGAAGCGCCTCCAAGTTGTAATTCACGTTGATTCACGGCTTCAAATTTATCGGTGGCAGCATGATGAAAATCAAAATAGCGTTGTGAATCTGTGATAAGTCCAAAGAGGGGAATGGTATCCTTTTCCATAAAGCTCACATCAACTCCTGAGTAACCTTTATTGTAACGCCACAAACCGTAATTTATCAATAATGGTTTCCATTGTTCCAGCCGTTTACCTACATTGTCACCGGCATCATACGCAAAGCCTTGCGGGGTGAAACCGCCTTCATCGGATTCGATGGCGGCTATATGTTTTTTTTTTGTTTGTTGAAGGATTTCTTCATACTTGTGTCCACCACGCTGCGCCATTTCTTCATCCATAAATTCAACTACTCGTATGGTATGTCGGGGTTTAATATGTAGTTCTTTGAAAATGCGTATCACATCCATTGCCTGCACCACACCTATGCCGTCATCATGAGCACCTTCGCCAAGTTCCCATGCATCAATATGACCACCAACAACTATAATTTCGTTGGGGAATTCACTTCCTTTGATTTCAGCAATGACATTATCGGAAATGGTATCAGGTCTTTCATAGCAACCCGATTGTAAATACACTTTGGTGGAAGGTTCGTTTTTGACAAGATTGCTCAACACATCCGCGTCCAAAGTGCTGATAGCAAACGCAGGTATTTTAGGCAGGCTATCGAGATAATGCATGATGCCTGTGTGGGGAGATGCATGTTTGATATTGGTCAGTGAACGTGAAATGGAAGCCACAGCACCATAACTTGCTGCCATAGAAGCTCCATACACGCGTTGATTCGCGGCACCGCCATAGGCTGCAAAGGTGTTATATAAGGTAGGATCGGCAGGGCGATTAAAGAACACGATCTTTCCCTTGATGTTTGACTCGCCTAAAGTTTTTAATTCATCAAAATTCTGCACTTCTATGATGTTAGCCGTAATGCCTTGTTTACCTGTTCCTATAGCCCCACCCAAAGCACAAACTGCCATAGGTTTCTTGCCTCCTTTGTCGGATTTGGCATAGCAGGATTCTTTAAAGCCACGTTTCCAACTACGCACTTTGAGTTCTTGCAAATACACCGTGTCGGCGCCTGCTACTTTTAATGCTATATGAAGCCAGTCAACAGCTTTTGCTGCTTGCGGTGAGCCTCCAATTCTTCCTCCGATTTCTTTACACAAATGCCTTAGATTTTCATAGGAAGCATTGCTGGTTAAAGCACTGGCGAAAATAGATTTTATAACAATGGAATCGTTATTTTGAGCAGCAACCAAGAGGCACTGAACGCACACAAACAGGAAGACAATTGACTTTTTCATAAAAAATAAATTAAAAAAACCTCGTAGTGATTTACTACGAGGTTTTGAATAAAGAACAAAAATCGCGAGTTAGTTCATTACAGTGATTTTTCTGCTGTAAGTTTTGTCGCCATCGGTAATTTTTAAGATATAAGTTCCTTTTGCTAAATCAGAAACATTCAATAAATATGAGTTGCTGATTTTGTTGTCTGACATGATGAGTTTGCCATACATATCATAAAGAGCGATATCAGAATTAATAGCATTTACAATCGTTACATTGTCAGTTGCAGGGTTAGGATAAATCTTAACGTCTCCAATTGAGTTTTCACCAATGCCTAAAGGTATTTGAAGTGTTTTAGACTGATATACTTTTTTAGTAGTATTGTCTTGAATGAAAACAACAGCAATTAAATCTGTCATGTGCTCAACAAATGTAGCTGACATATTTTTGGTGAAAGTATGAGTATAAGGAGTTCCATCTGTAAAGCTTACTGTGGTTCCTGCAGATGCATCTAACATTTGCATCATAACATGGTGCCATGATGTTTCGCCATTAGTACCAACGTTTCCTGTTGTAAGTACTTCGCAAATTACAACTTGAACGGTTAAACCAGCTGCTGTAACATAAGGATTGATAGTAACAGGAACTGTAACTGTGGTGCCAACATAGGATGGTGTGCCGCTAATAGTAAATGGTGATTTTTCTGCCACTGCTGCTGCAACAGATGCGTCTAATGCGGCTGTTGATAATGTTTGAACCGTACCATCATGATACATATCAGGAACGCCAGATACACCGTAATAAGTTACGCGGTCGCCAGCTTGAGCAATATAATATGGGTCGCCAGTTCCGGGCCAGTTTACTTGGTATTTGATGAAGTTCATGTTAGCATCGTTGGTAACTGCCCATGGGTTAAATGTAGCATTCCAAGATGCACAAGGTGCGCAAGTTGAAGCTGAAAAACCTTCGATAAGACAAACTTTAGGATTCATTTGCGATGCAACGGAAACTGATTTTGATATTACATTGTCGGTTAAAACTGGGTCAACAGAACCGTTAACATTACCAATAGTTACTTGAATTGTGTGAGCTCCTGTGGGGAATGTGTAAGGAACATTGTGGGTGAAAGTACCTGTTGCACCTAAAGCAATGTTTACACCGGTTACTGAATAGGTTGCTGAAGCAGAACCTCCATCAATTTTATAAGTAACATCGTAAGAAGTAATGTTGTTGAATCCAACATTTTTCATAGTTCCTGTGATACTTTGGCTTCCTGAAGCAAAAATAGCAGGATTGTTAATAGAAACCATAGCAGCATTATTATTTGGTGTTGACTGTACACTTACATCATCAACAGCTAATAAAAACATATCTACTGAGTTGTTTCTCCAAGCAATATAAACAGTTTGTCCTGCATAAGCTGCTAAACTGATATATTTAGTTGTGGCAGTAGTTTCGGCAGAAGTAGCTGTCAATAAAACAGTTGAACTCATTAGGTTTGCTGACGTTGGAGCCGTGGTTGAAATGCGTAGTTCGTAACCATCAGGATAACTTGGGTCTTGTGCAGCTACTAAATACGATAATACCGGATTGGTATTAGGTACTGTGATCGCTGGAGTCCACATCCAGTCGTTGGAGGTGCCTGCAGAAGCGTACCAAGAGGTTGACCATGCACATTTAGATGTGATAGCCAGTCCTGCTTTTGCATAGCATACCCAAGCATTAGTTACCCAGTTCACAGACGTGGCTGAGTTTACTGTCAATCCGTCAACATTAAATAAGGTCCAACCGGTAGGCATACCTGCATCAGCAACGGCATTGAAATTTTCGCTGAATTGTGCTTTCGATGTGAAAACAAGAGCAATTAGCAATGTAAAAAGTAAAATTGTTTTTTTCATAATTGATTTGTTTTAATTAATAAATACTTGATTGATTCGGTTCATTAAAATTTTATCGGACAAAGATAAATTAAAAATTAATATGCAAGCCATCTTTAACTTTAATTTAATCCTTGAGAAGCAAAATTCGCCATAAACTAATTCATGAGAACAAAAGTACAGAATATTTTAATTCATAGGAATATTTTTTTTTAATAAAGTTATCAACAGGGGAGGAAGTACTTAAAGTGCCTGAAGTACTTAAAGTATTTAAAGTACTTAAAGTGCCTAGAGTACTTCGAGTACTGCAAGTATTTAAAGTTGTTTTTTTCGGAAGGTGCAGAAGATAAAATTCTGTAGGGTGTTGAAGGGGGTAAAGTGGTCGTGGGTTTGGCAGGAGATTTTTTCGAAATAGAAATGAAAGCGTTCGGTGATGGATTTTTCGGAGTATTGTTGGATGGGGATGCCGCTGCATTTCTTGGGTCCTTGTTGGGAGAAGGTGGCGACTAGGAATATGCCATTGGAGGAGAGGCTTTGGTGAACGGCTTTCAGGTAGTGTTCTATTTCTTTTTGGTCGGTGAGGAAATGGAAGGCGGCGCGGTCGTGCCAAAAGTCGTAGGCTTGGGTGGGTTCAAAGGTGGCGGCATCGGCTTGGAGCCATGTTACTTTTTTGGCTTCAGTGCCCAATCGTTGTTGTGCTCGGCGGAGGGCTTCTTCGGAGATGTCCAACACGGTGATGTGCTCATAGCCAAGCATGAGCAGATGATCCACCAAAAGACTATCGCCACCGCCTACGTCTATGATGTGGGCTGTGGTGGGGATGGCATGTTGTTGCATCACATCCAAGGAGATGCGGGGGGAGGGCTGATACCAACTCACTTCCTCCGGTTGCTTGGTTTGGTAAATATTTTCCCAATGGTTTTTACGGTCGAAGGTTTCCATTTACTTTTTTCTTATTGTGTCTGTCAATAATGTCGAACATTTTCTAAATGCATGGTCATTGTCATTTGCTTCGCGTCATTTATTGTCATTGGTCATTATGTCGTTTTAAATCGTAAATCCTTATTTACAGATCATTTATTTGGGACTTTATTGACGGACTCTAATTAGGAGTGACTCCAAGTGGGTGCTACGATACATCTAAAACGTCAAAACGATTTTGTTTTTGCGGATGAGGGCGTACAAGGCATCCATAGAGGAGAATTTGCATACTTGGGGCGCATCATTTTTGCGGCTTTGCAAACAGGTGCCACAACCCAAAATGGTAGCACCACTGTTCAAGAAGGTGGTGGTTTGTTCTTGCAAATCGGGATTGGTTTTTACCAGATTGTCGAGTTCAACGCCTTTGCCCAGCAGAAAGATGCTAACAGTGTCGCCTTGCGATTTGGCATAGTTGGCAAAGCGCAGCGCGTTCCACAGGGTTTCTACGTCGTTGGAATACATGACGATGCCGACACTCGTTGGATAGTTGCTTTGGGCGCTTGTGCCTCCGCATTGTGCATACGATTTGAAGGTGAGGCTACAGAGGGAAATTGCTAACAGTATAAAAAGTTTTTTCATGGTATAAAATTTTTAGCAAAGGTAAAAAAAAAGGCTTACGTGCAGCCCTTTTTCATAATTAATTTATGTGGAAGGATGTTTTCTTGCCACAGAATTTCTTGCAAGCAGCAATTTATTTCACCCAAACAGTCCTTATATAGGTTGCGTTTGTAAAATCCTCTCCATTAATTATTTTGTTTCCTGCAAAACCCCATAAAGAACCCAAACTTTTGCAATGGGAATCTATTACTTCTGACATACCATCAGGAGTGCAATTGCCGGGGTTTAAAACATACACGGTTTCGCCTTGAAATGTGTATTCCATGACATTAACTCCTGTGTTGCAATCGTTTTTGTTAAGCCCATTGATTTTGTGTTTAACACAATTAGGCGTTCCTTCTGCTATGTCAAGTTTATTACAAGCAGTAAAAACAATGACACTTGATATGATTAATAATATTATCTTTTTCATGATTTTAAATTTTCATCAAAGGTAAGCAAAAAAGGGCTTACGTGAAGCCCTTTTTCTTTTTAAATTAAAATTATTTATAACGGAATTGCCGTTGGTCCTGTCCAAGGTCCTGCTAAATTGGGGTGCTTGGTGTTTGCCCAACGTACATAAAATTGTAGATAATCGCCCACCGATGCGCTTTCAATTTTCCATAAGGGCGATGCGGTGGTGAAATGGATGATGGTGGTGCCATCCGTAGGAGATGTAATCGGTCTGCGTTTTATTTTTCCCGGAATCGGAAGATGGGTAACAGGGTCAATTTCCAATTCGATAGGGTCGCGACGATAAGCAATTTCAATGCAATCGGCACCTTCAATCAAACTTGGGCGCGAAGCATCATCAGAAGTAAAACATTTTAGTTTGATACGAAAATCCGTCATGGGAATCGGACGTACATAAACCGCTGCTGTAAAAGGATTCGTAGGATGCGAGTGTGGGGCATTCGGAATAGCGATGTTCAATGCTACTCTGTCTTCATTAGAGGTGTTTTCGTTCACACTAATCACCGTCAATATTGGATTGAAAAATCCAATAAAATCACTTTGTAACTCCAATAATTTGGCGCGTGTACCGCCAATAGCTTTGGGGTTGATTAGGTGAATTTCATAAGCTCCCGGGTTTGCAGGGTCGCCGGTGCGCCATTTGCTGTAATGAGTGCCCAGCGCTGTTACCTGTCCTGAGGTCATACCGATGTGTTCGCCCCGCGAAATGATGCCGCCGGGAAAATCTTCACTCAGATACGTATTAACATTGCCGTAATACGGGTCGAACTTTTTGAAGGTTCGAGGAATTCTAGGTTCTGTTTTTGCCATAATAAAATAGATTTGGTTAATAAAATTTGTTATGTATTTATGTTGATTTGATAAAAATTGACTTTGGTTTATATGAGTTGTTTTTTGAATTCAGGATGATTTCAGTAAGCTGAAACGTGATTAAAGTATGCTTGAATATGATTTCAGTATGCTTGAATGTGTTTCCAGTATGCTTGAATGCGATTAAAGTATGCTTGAATGTGATTTCAGTATGCTTGAATGCGGTTAAAGTATGCTTGAATGCGGTTAAAGTATGCTTGAATGCGATTAAAGCAAACTGAAATGCAGCTTGCAGGAGATTATGGGAAATTGCAGCAAGATTTAATTCGCTATAATTCAATGAAATATAAATTTTATGGAAAGATAAAAGAGATTCAGACCCCTGAGAGGGAAAAATTTTGAGCTTCAACGTCCGTTGAAACGCTCTATAAAAACCGCCATGTCGCCATAAAGAAAACATAAAAGCATTTAAAATAATTTACAAATGTAGTTCTTTTTGTTGAGCTAGTCAAGCACTTTAACATTTATTTTTTCAGAGGAAAAAATAAACTTTTATACTAAATTGATTTAGAGAAAATTATTCTTTCGGAAGAAGAGAAGTAGCGAAATGTTAATTTTTCTCAGTGTGATATTTTTTCGCTGCATAGCTCAATGTAAGGGAGTTGTTACACGGAGATTCACAGAGCATAGGGAGATGCACGGAGGTTTTTGGGGAGGAAAAATGAATAATTAAAAATGAAAAATGAAAAACGAAAAATGCCGAAAGGGTAGGCTTTTTTATTGCTCTATTGCTGAATTGTTCTATTGTTTTTTTTTCTTGTGTTTCTTAGTGTTCTCCGTGTCTCAATGGTTTCTTCTTTTTTTTACCACTAGGAACACAAGCACCCAATACCCCGTACCCATAATCTTATGACTAAATGACCCAATGACAATAATGACCTAATGACCAAGTCTTAAATCAAAAATCTCAAATCAAAAATCTCAAATCTAAAATCTAAAATCAAAAATCTAAAATCTAAAATCTCAAATCTAAAATCTCAAATCTAAAATCTCAAATCAAAACTCAATGACCAAACCCAGCGTGGGCACGACGCTTCCGGTGAAGTTGGGGATGGTTTTCATGAGATAGCGCGAGGGGTCGGCGGGGTCAACGAGGGGTTTGCCGTCCGTGCCGCGCTCTACGGTGATGATGGGTTGAAGCTCACTCTTGAAGTTATAAACGTTTTGAACGTCAACATACAAATCCAAGGTCAACCATTTCCAGTAAAACTTTTTGTCAACGCGCACGTCGAGGTTGTGGAAGGCTTTGAGGCGTTTGGTGTTGAGCAGGTTGTAGTCCACAATTGCCTGATTGCGGATGTTCCAGTTGGCGATGAGGGAAGTGGCTTGGGGGTCGTTGGGGGTGTAGGGAGCGCCCCAGGAGTAGCGCCATTTGATGCCCACGTCCCAATAGTGTTTGAAGGATTTGCCCAGGGTGATGTTGACGATGTGGACATTGTCCCAAGCGGAGGAGACGTAGCGCCCGTGTTTGTCCTCAAACTGAGAGCGCACGTAGGTGTAGGTCATGATGCCATAAAATCCTTTGTAGAGTTTTTGTTGTGCCAAAAGTTCGAAGCCGTAGGAGCGCCCTTTGCCGATGGATTGCACGGCGTCGTTGCCGATGATGCCAAAGTCGCTGCCCAAATTTGCCAGGGAGATGGAGTCGCTCAACACAAAAGGATAGTGTTGATAGAATTTGATGAAGCCTTCGGCATTGAGTTTGAGGTTGGATTTGGTGAGATATTCCATGCCTGCCACCACGTGGAGGGAGCGAATGTAGCTCACATTGTTGCGTTGGTTGACCAATTCGCCCTGCGGGGAGCTGTAGCCCATGACGGTGTAGGGCGGGAGTTGATAATAGAGACCGCTGTTCGCCACGATGGTCAAAGCGGGGGTGATATGATAGGACACGGACAGTCGGGGCGAAAGCTGACGGAGGAGGTTTTGCATGCTGCCGTCGTAGGTGTTGCCATCGGTGCGCACGCCCAGGGAGATGCCCATCCTGTCGCGGAACAACAAGAAACTTGCCTGCCCAAAGATGCCGTATTTCCAGATGGCAAATTTGGAGGAAAAGTTCAGCGTGTCAACGCCAAAAGGGGTGGTGATGCGGTTGTAGGTCGAGTTGTTGTATTCGTCATATTCGGCGCTGACGCCATAGTTGAACTTCACTTGTTTGGACAGGCGCAGGGTGTGTTCCACGCGCAATTTGTTTTCAATTTCTTGGGATTGATAGTCCTGTATCTTGTTTTCGGGGGAGGTCACATTGTCTTGATATTTGGTGGAAACATTGTTGAGCATGTTGCGGCTGAGGACGGCGGTGAGGAAACCGTTTTTCAGATAATGGACATATTTGGCGCCCACCATATAGTTCCATTGGGAGGAAACGGGGAGATAGCCCAGCCAATATTTCTGCAAATCGGTGCCGTTAGCCTGCAAACCTGTGTTGAGTTTGAAGTTGTCAATGGCGCCCAAACCCAAGAGGGTGAATTCGTTTTTGGTGTTGGGTTTCCATTTATATTTGAATTGAAAATCGTTGTAGGTGGGCAAAAAAGGCAATCCCAAAGCCTTGAAAAGCAAGCTGAGATAGGAGCGACGGGCGGAGAGCATGAAGGTGGATTTTTTGTGCAACGGACCTTCCAACATCAGCCCGATGTCGCTTGCGCCTATGGTGAATTTGCCGCCCACTTTGTCGTTTCTGCCGTCTTTCAGGTTGAATTCCATGATAGAACTCAGGGTGTTGTTTCTGTTGGCAGGAAACGCACTTGAATAAAACTCCACCTCGCGGATGAAATCCACATTCAACAAACCCACGGGACCGCCCGAGGAGCCTTGTGTGGCGAAATGGTTGATGTTGGGCACCTCGATGCCGTCAATATAAAACCTGTTTTCGTTGGGAGCGCCGCCGCGGATGATGATGTCGTTGCGGAACGACACCGTGGCACCCACACCGGGAAACGACTGTATCACTTTCGATATGTCGCGATTGCCGCCGGGTTGTCGCGCCAATTCGTTCACACTGATGGTGCGCATCGAGATAGGGCTTTCTTCTTTGTTGACAAAGGGGGAAGCTTTCACCTCCACGGCGCTGAGGTTCTCTACCGATTGTTGCAGTCTGACGTCCACCGTGGTGGGCTTCAGGGAGCTGACGTCAATCTCGTCTATGGTTTTTGTTTTGAATCCGATAAACGTGGCAACGAGGGTATAGGTGCCGGGTTTCAGGTTTTTAATCTCGAAATAGCCGTTGGTGTCGGAGGTTGCCCCTGTGGTTGTACCTTGGATGATGAGGTTCACGAAGGGCAAAGTTTGGTTGTTCACCTCGTCATACACTCTGCCTTTGATGCCGCCTTTTTGGGCGAATAAAGATGAGAAAATGAATAGTAATATAAAGGTAGAGATAAGGCGTAATTTCATAATAATAATTTTTCTGCAAAATTACGCATTTTTGATGTAACGGAAAGATGAGATAAATTAGTGGGGGGGAGAGGAAAGACCCAAGCTCCAAATTCCAAGCTCCAAATTCCAAGGATGAAGACCCAAGCTCCAAATTCCAAACTCCAAATTTCAAGAAGGAAAAAGGAGAAATGAACTGCACGGTTGCAACCGAAGAGAGAAATTATATCCCTCTCCACCCTTGGAATTTGGGATTTGGAGCTTGGAATTTGGATCTTGTCAATGCCTGAAATACGTTGACCACTTTTTAAAGGAAAAACGATTTAAAAATGGCAACAAGAAATCAATTTAAAATGAGCATCTCCGAAAGGAGATCTAGGACCTTCAGTGAAAAC